>NZ_JAPDPE010000050.1 GCF_026283955.1 Dyella silvatica
CAAGCGTGCCATGCGAAGCCGGGATCTTGCCGCCGGCACGCACCAGCGCCTGCAGATCGCCGATCAGTACGTCAAGCGTCTGGGCGTTCTCGCTCAATAAGGCACGTAAACCCGGCTCATGCACTTGCAGTACCGCATCTCGATACAGATTGCGGTCATCGATGCCGCGGCGAATCAAGCTGTTGTAGAGCCGGTAGCTGGTTTGCGTCACGACAGTCGCCTCCTAGCGAATGTTCGCCGTTGCGGCATCCTCCCCCCTGACCACTTAGCGAAAGATTAACCTTCGTCCGCGTAGCCGCGCGTCACTCAGCGGACGTTGCTATTGACCGATGTGCAGCAAACCCAACGGCCGCCCATTGGCCCCCGGCACCCCTTGCTGTAGCTCGTCCAGACGTTGGATGGCCGGGCATAAAGCCTGAATTTGCGGGCGCAGTGCCTGCATCCGCCGCGCCAGCCGCGGCTGTAGCTGGGTTCCCAGATCCGTCGCGCGATCACGCAGGCTGGCCGCGGCTCGCAGATCACCGCTCATCGCCGCACTGATCGCCTGCTGACCGAGATCGCCGGCGAGCAATGGCGCCAGGTCGCTGGCTACTTGCTGGGCGTATTGATTGGCCATATCGCCCTGCCAATCGTGTGTGCTGGTACTTGCCGCAATGTGCTGCTTGAGCTCAACGGCGCGTGCCGCCAGCCGGCGATTCAGTTCAGCCTGGGCATCGGCACTCAAGGCCAAGCCGGCGGATTCCTCTCGCATGGATTGCGCCAACAGGTCGACACCGCTTTGCGCCACGGCTTTCGCCCGTGGCACCAGCGCACGCAACTCGCGTTCGAATAGCGCCACGCGGTCCTGTTGTTCGGCGCTCAAACGCACATTGACGCCATCGGTCAGCAGCACACCATCTTGCAGCTCGACCTTGTATGGCGCGGGTTGCGGGCGGTCGAACAGCAGGCCGCGGGGCATCACGGTGAGGTCGTAGCTGCTGCTGGCCTGGCAGACGCTGGCTAGATCTTGCCGGGTCTGATCGAAGCCCGGCGCGGCTTGCGCCTGCAAGCCGCAGCAAGCAAGCGCACTGGTCATTGCCAACAAAAAACGACGCATGAGGATGAGGTACTCCGAGACGGCAAGGTTGCCAGCGATAACCTGTCGCGTGGCAACCCTTGCTGAATCAGCCTCGCCGCCGCTGATGAAACTGCGCGCCGATCGCCGGCTGGCCGAGGCGCCAGGCCAGCCACAACAGCAGCGGCACCATCACGCCTTTGAAAATCAGACTGAACACATAGGTCCGTTGGGACTGATCGATCATCAGCAACAACACGTCGGCCATGGGTTGCCCCAGCACCGATTCGCGTGCCTTGGCAAACTGGCCCCAACCCAACAACATCTGGTAGCCGCTGACCAGCAGCCACAACACCAACAGCGGTGCCAGGATGCGCATCGTTTGCCGGGCCCATTCCTGGCGCAAAACGCAACCTGCGCAGACCACGATGATCGCAAAGGCCGCTACCAGATAAGGGTAGGCGACCGTTTTCATTTCCTGCGGCGCGTCGGACAGCACGACCTTCAAATACTGCAGCGCGCCGAAAGCGGCCAGCAACAACAACATCCACAACACCATGCCCCACACTGAAAACTTGAATACCGTGGGGCGCGGCGTCGCGGCATCGCGCCGCACCATCAAAGGCATCAGTTCGCAGCCTTCAAGGTGCCGAGATCAGCCATCACCTGCGCGGAATTTTTCTCCGGGTCGACGTCCTTATAAATCTTCGCCACCTTGCCCTGCGGATCGATCAGAAACGTGGTGCGGCTGGCGTAATGCATGCCCAGATGAGACGTCAGCACGCCGTAGGCTTCGGCGACTTTGCGGTCCGCGTCGGACAGCAAAGGGAACGGCACTTTGTACTTGGCTGCGAACTCGGCGTGCGATTTCACATCGTCCAGGCTGACCCCCACCACGTCGGCACCGGCTTGACGCAGCTTGGCGACGTCATCGCGAAAAGCGCAGACCTCGGTGGTGCAGCCAGGGGTGAAATCTTTCGGATAGAAATACAGCACCAGCCAACGTCCGTGGTGATCGGCCGGAGTCTGCCATTTACCGTTCTGATCTTGCAGGCGGTAATCCGGCGCAACCTGCCCCACCTGTGGAGCCGCGGTAGCGGGAGCATCGGCAAAAGCGGGGGCGATCATCCCCAGCAGCAGGGTGAACGTAAGCAACAGTACGTTACGGCGCATGGCGGTACTCCGAGTGAAGGAACTGGAAAGCCATGAAGTGTACGCCTGGCAAAACCAAGGGCGCCATGCGGCGCCCTTGGTCGGTAAAACCACTCGGTCAGGTTTTACTTGCTGATGGTGAACTTACCCACCGAGATACCCAGGTTTACACCTTCGCCGGTACCTGCCAGCGCCAGCGACGTCGTGCCCTTGGTCAGGATCTGCGCTGTGCCGCTTTTGACCACGCCGGCCTCGGCGCTGGCCTGGGCGTAATCGCCGAACACATCGTTGATGCTGCGCACGTGGGTGATGTCGCCAGTGCCATTATCGATGCGGTATTTGCCGGCGGTGAGACCGCCGCCGACCACATTGATCTTCACGTTCGCGCTCTGGCCGTTATTGCAGGTGATGGTGCCGCGGCCTTCGGCATGCTTGTAGATGATCGACCAGCCGGCCAGGTTGTATTTGAGCTTGCAATCCACTTTCGCTTCAACGGCTTTCGACTCAGCAGCATATGCCTGTGTCATTGGAAGCGCTGTCATGCCACCCACACAAGCCAGCAGAGCAGCCAGACCCAAAGTGCGCTTAATCATCGTCATCTCCTTTGTTGCGGAAGGGGGATAGTGCCTCGCAAGTTTTCGCCTTTGTAGCTGAACCGAGGAAGTCTAGCTGGCGCAATCCGGGTAGCTCGTTCAGTTTTGATGTTTATCTAATCATGGACCGCGCACACTGGTCGCGTCACGCCGAATGCAGCGCCACGCCCAGATGAGTGAGAATCGCCGATAACAGCCCCTACAGTTTGAAACGGAGGCCATATGTTCAAGTATTCACTGGTCGGCTACGACGGCTCAGCCTCCTCGCAAGAGGCGTTCAAGCTCGCGATTGAGCTGGCCCAGGCCTGTCATGGGCGGGTCCGCGTAGTGTCTGCCCTGCAAGTCACCGGAGCAGGCGCCGATACCTGCACCTTATTGATGGCCGACTCCGGCGCCAAGCGGGCCACCGAGCTGCTGGCCGAGCTGAAAACCATCGTTCCCTACCCGGACCATATGGTCGATCTGGAAGTCGTTCCCGGCAGTCCCGGCGATGTGCTGCTCAATCAGGTAAAGCAGCAAGGCATCGACCACATCGTCATCGGTCATACCGAACGCGGCACGCTTGCCCGCTGGTTGCTGGGTTCGGTCTCCGATGAAGTGCTGGCCCGCGCGCACGTACCGGTCACCGTCGTTCGCTGACCCTGGGTTGAAGTGAATAGCCTGGGTCCGATGCCGCCCTGACATCGGGCTGCCGCGCGCGGGTCAACCGGTCGCATCGCATCGGCCCGGCTACCGCGTAAAAGTTTGCGTCCCCCGGTCCGGTGTTTCAGGTCGGCCCGCATTAATCACATCTTGGCAAACCCGTCGTATCCTCTTGTCACAATTAAGTCATGCCAGGCCGACCTACGGCCGCAATGACTAGTCGCTGCCCTGCACAGGAACCCCCGAGTGAGCCACACCATATCGTTGCCCTGGACCTTGGAAAGTCTGGACCTCGATCGGATCGATATCGAGCGCGTCCGTCACAATGAAGATCTGTTTTTCCTGCTTTGCAGCGCATCTTTCGTCGAGAGCGGCTCTGATCTCTACACGCATAATCTGGTCGATCACTTTGCTGGTGACGAAGCGCTACAAACCTGGCTTAGCCAACACTGGGTGCATGAAGAGTTGCAGCATGGCCGGGCGCTGGCCGCCTACGTCAAAACCGTCTGGCCCGAGCTCGACTGGGAGCGTGGCTTTCAATCGTTCTGGCAGGAATACGGCGCGGTTTGCACCTCCGAACAGCTCGAATCCAGCCGTGGCCTGGAGCTAGCCGCGCGCTGCGTGGTCGAAACCGGCACAGCCAGTCTGTACCGCGCACTCAACGACATCACCGACGAACCGATCTTGCGCAAGCTGACCAATCACATCAAAAGCGATGAGGTTCGGCATTACAAATATTTCTATCAGTATTTTCGGCAGTACCGAGAGCAAGAAGGCCTGGGCCGCTACAAGGTGTTTCGCGCCCTGCTTCGCCGCGTCAACGAGATCAAGAGCGAGGACAGCGATATCGCGCTGCGCCATGTGTTCACCCTGTGCTATCCGCAGCACCCAGGCGATGGGCCCGAGTTCAAGCGCATCACCGGCCGTGCGCAGGCGTTATTACGTCGGCATATCCCGGCAGAAATGACCGTCAAAATGCTGCTCAAGCCGTTGGACCTGCCGGCACGCGTGCAAAACATGGTGGAAAGGCCGTTGGCGAAAGTCGCCGAGAAGCTGTTCCTGCATTGACCCTCACGCGAATCGCACACGGCACGAGGTGCGATTCGCGGGTCACGCCGCCGCGTACAACGCAGGCCAGGATCAATCCTTGGGTGGCGTCTGGTCGGGCGACCGGGGCTTGGCTTCGATCTTGCGCTGCGCCGCCTTCTGCTCCAATCGCAGTTTGGCCACGTCCAACGGGCGGATCTGCGTAATCGTGCACGGGTAGCTGCCCGGGCCCGTCATCACTCTGTCGAAATGCGCCGTGACTTCATTGACGCTGGAAGTGAGGCCTAGCGCATTGGCATACGCCAGGTTCGGGCAACCGCCGTCCAGATCCAGCAGATAGGCCTCGCTGGGCCGGGTAAAAATAGCCACCTCGGTTCGGCTCAGCGGCTCCCACGAATACAGATCGGAGAAGCGGAAGCTGCGCTGCGGCGCCCCCGCTGCCGCGGCATACATCGCTATGCGATCGCCATCACTCTGCTTCACCTCGGGTGTGCTGGAGCAGGCGGCAAACAAGGCGGTAAAACTGCTGGCGAGAATCAGACGGCGCGCTGTCATAAGACTTTTTCCTGAGCTGATGATGTCTGGTGTCGTGTTGTTCGACGTGCCGCAAAGCATGCCCGGTCGAGCGGTGGTCTGCGGCCGATGCGGCTATCCTTGCCACGGAACGCCTTCGGCCGCAGCAATCATTTCTTGCCCTTACCTGCCGCGCCCTTGCTCACCGGCGCCCACTTGGCCGCATCGAAACCACCCACCTCGTAGACCAGCTGCAGTTTTTTCTCACCATCCTGCAAGGTCGCCTCCAGGGTGACTTTCTTGGCCTTCTCCAGCATCGCAATAAAGGCTTTGTCATCGCGTATCATCAGGGCCGGCTCGCCCGTGCTTGGCGCAAACGCCTTGATCCCGGTTGGCTTGCCATCGAAGGTCGCCGCCAGCGTGCAATTGGCCTTGCAGACAAAGCCCCGCTCGTCGCTGTACAGAAAGGCGTTCTGGCCCCACTCGGTATGCCGGCGCAAGACCAGCCGCACGCGGTGATTGGTCGGCGAGCTGTTGTAAATGGTGGCGGTGGATTGGGTACCGCCCTGCATGGGCGATACTTGATAAAGCCACATGCCTTGCAGGCGATTCTTCTCGCTGTTTTCTTTGTAGCGTTTTTCGATCGCCGGCAGGCTTTGCTGCACTTCCTTGGCCGCGTCGCTGTTAGGAAAATGATCGAGGATGTCGTGCCCCATGCTTACCGCCATCTCGTCATTGTTGATGCGTAGCAGCTGGCGGTAGGTGTCGAGCTTCTTCGCCGCCGCGTCAGCCTGTGCCTGCGCGGAGGCCTGCGCGTTGTCCGCAGCGGGCTCGGCCTGCTGCGAACAGCCAGTGATCGCCAAGGCAGCCAGCCAGCTGGCGAGAACGGTACGGCGGAACATCGGTTTCATCGGCTTCGAACCTGGCAACGGACAGGTGCCTAGAGTGGAACGAGCCGGCCGCTAGATGCAACTCATGCCGTCGCTGCCGGGGCCGCGCCAACGCGCTCGCGCAGCTGGCCTCGGTAGCGGCGGCTGCAGGGAATCTTGGTGCCATCGACCAGTTGCAGGCGTGCATCGCCGGTCTCCAGCGGCTCGATCTCCTGCAGATAATCCAGGTTGACGAAATAACTGCGGTGAACTCGCACAAAGCGCAATGGATCCAGCCGCCCCTCGATCCCGGCCATGGTGGCGCGCAGTGGATAATCGCGGCCACGCAAGTGCAGGTTCACGTAGTTGCCGCAGGCTTGCACCCATTCGATTTCGCGCGCGGCAATCAAAAACTCCTTGCCCAGCTTGCGTACCAGAAACCGCTCGGGTCGCTCCACCGGCTCCAGCGGCGGCCCCTCATCTGGCTCGGCCAGCAAACGAGCTTCACCTTGCAGGCGCATCAATACCAGTCGATAAAGGCAAAATGCCACGATAAAACCGGCGTAAGTACGCACATCCTTGAGGTATTCGTAGCCGAAGCCGCGCCACCACGGCCCAAAGCTGTAGCTATGTCCGGCAAACGCATAGACGAGTTTGCGCAGCGCGATCATGCCGCCGACATGCAGCAGGCTAAACAACACGCTGGCTGGCAGATGCCATGGCAGGCTGCGGCGCCAACTATCGAGCCGAAACGGCCAACGCCGCTCGAAGGCGGCCACCATCGGCACCAAGGCCAACAGCGTCAAGCCGCTGCTGCATTCCCATGTGGCGGGTTGCCACGCAGGCAGTTCGGGAAACTCGATATGCGCATTGATACTGTTGGATTGCTCATGCGGCGATTCTATCGGCGTAGTGATGATTCGTAGCTACGAATCATCACTACGCCACGCCTGAATTAGACCAGCGGCGGATTGCGCTCGGTGAACTGCCCGTTCCAGTAGGGGTAATACGGATACGGCGGTGTCACATAGCTGGCCGCATCGAGCTTGGCGATTTGTTCAGGGGTGAGGTTCCAGCCCACCGCCTCAAGATTTTGCCGTAGCTGCGCTTCGTTGCGCGCGCCGATCAGGATCGTCGACACCGTAGGGCGCTGCAGCAGCCAGTTCAGGGCGATCTGCGGAATCGTCTTGCCGGTTTCCGCGGCAATCTCGTCGAGCGCATCGACCACGCGATACAGACGCTCCTCGTCGACCGGCGGCGCAAAACCCGCGGTGTCGTGCAGGCGACTGCCTTCCGGCAACGGCTGGCCGCGACGGATCTTGCCGGTAAGCCGGCCCCAGCCCAGCGGGCTCCACACCACCGCGCCTACGCCCTGATCCCTGCCCAGCGGCATCAGCTCCCACTCGTAGTCACGACCGATCAAGGAGTAATAGGTCTGGTTGGCGACGTAACGCGAGTAGCCATGGCGATCGGCGACGGCTTGCGATTTCATCAAATGCCAACCGGAGAAATTGGAAACCCCCAGGTAACGCAGCTTGCCTGCGCGCACCAAATCGTCCAGCGTCGACATCACGCTCTCTACCGGGGTCATCGCATCGAAATGATGCAATTGCAGCAAGTCGATGTAATCCGTACCCAGGCGCTTCAGCGCCTTGTCGACGCCATCGATCAGATGATGGCGCGAGGCGCCGACGTCGTTCGGGCCCTCACCCGCACGTAACGTCAGTTTGGTCGACACAATGGTCTTGTCGCGCCGGCCTTTGATCGCCGCGCCCAGGATCGATTCCGATACGCCATCGGAATAAACGTCCGCGGTATCGAACATGTTCACCCCGGCATCGAGGCAGATATCGATCAATCGCTGTGCCTGAGCCACATCGGTATTGCCCCAGGCGCTGAACAGCGGACCTTTGCCGCCAAACGTACCGGCGCCAAAACTCAGTACGGGCACCTTAAAGCCCGATGCGCCTAAAAAACGGTATTCCATGATGCTTGACCCTCCATCGGAAAATATGCCGCCGAAGATGATGCTTCAACGGCCAAATAAGCTCGTTGTATCGATGGCTTCGGCCATGACTTGATAACCCGCATCGCCAGGATGCAAATGATCGCCGGAGTCATAGGCAGGCAGGAAACGTTGCGGATGCGCCGGGTCGCGCACGGCCGCGTCGAAATCGACCACCGCGTCGAACTCACCGCCTTCGCGTATCCAGCGGTTGACCGCTTGCCGCACACGCTCTTTATCAAGGTTGTAATAACCCTTCATCGGCGTGTCTTGCAGCGCACCCTCGAACGGCGTCAGGGTGGCGCCGACGATCCGTACGCCGTGCACGTGGGCCTGGGCGATCAACTGACGGTAGCCAGCAATCAATTCATCCGCCGCAGCCACCGGCTCTTGCGGACCCAATGCGCTGCCATGCCAGCCAATATCGTTGATGCCCATCAGCACGATAACCGTGGCAACACCGGGCTGATTCAACACATCGCGGTCGAAACGCGCCAGCGCGTTGACGCCCATCTTGTCGCGCAACACGCGAGCGCCGGAGATGCCGGCATTGACCACGGCAATGTTCTGGCCGACCAGTCGCCGCGCAAGAAAATCAGGCCAACGTGCGTTGCGATCCGGAGTCGAGCCTGCGCCATCGGTAATCGAATCACCAAAGGCAACCACGGTGCCCGCATGCGCGCCGCTATCGACCAGGACCGCATTCAAGAATATCCGCGTGTTCAGCGTGGCATCGGCCTTAATCGTCGCAGCGGCCACCTGATTGCCTGCCGCTACATAGCCGGTTTGCCGTGCATCCCAGTGAAACGTCGACGGCGCCGTCGGCTCAGGCAAGTACAAACTGACGGCAACGCTGCCCAGCGCGGCGAGATCCAGCGCGACCGGATCGCTGACCACCGGCGCTCCCGGCGGAGTAGTCACCGACGACTGGCCGGCAAACGTCAGCGCGCGATCCGAGCCGGCGATGGTTGCCGCTCCCGAACCCGCCAGGGCGATGTGCGCAGCGCCAATCAACAACGGCCGCGAGCCATAAGCGTTGGAAAGCACCACCCGCACCTGCTTGCCACCGACACTGACACGGGCCACTTGGCGCACTGTCTGGTCCCACAAACTCGACGGCAGATTGACCGGCAAGGCAAAGTCGCCCTCCCACACCGGTTGCGCACTAGCCGTCCAAGTGGCGACCCAATGCGAAGCCCCGCCTGATGGCGCGGCATACAGCGGCGCCAGGGTCATCAGCGAGACAACCAGCGCTGCAAGCCACCAGCGAACCCTTGCTTCGCGTACCCGCTTGTACATAAAACGCTCCATCACAACGGATTAGCCGCGCACAGCGGCGATGCGGGCGCTGCGATCGAGCGATGGCGACGATCCAGCCACACGCTCCACAACGCGATCGATAACCCCGACAACGTCACCAGGCCGGCGACCCAGGTCAACGCACCCAGGCCCAGGCCATGCACAATCACGACACCGCCCAGCCATGCACCCAGCGCATTGCCGAGATTGAAAGAGGCGATATTCAAACTCGAAGCCAGGCTCTGGCCGGCACCCTCCGCCTGATGCAGCACACGCAATTGCAACGGCGCCACCGTGGCGAACGCCGCCACACCAAGCAAACCGGTAAAGGCGATCGCGGCCGCTTTGTTGTGCAGGGCAAAGGTCATCACCCCAAGCACCACGGCCAGCGCCGCCAACGAGCCCAACAAGGTCGGCACCAGCTGTCGATCCGCCAGGCGCCCGCCCAGCACATTGCCGACAATCAGGCCGACACCAAAAACCAGCAAAATCGGCGATACCGCGCTGTCCGCAAAGCCGGTCACCTCGGTGAGGATCGGCTGTATATAAGTGAATACCGTAAATACCCCGGCAAAGCCGAGCACGGTCATCAACAAGCCCAGCAACACTTGCGGCCGCAGCACCGCCTTCACTTCCTCGGCCAGGGTCACCGGCTCACGCGAACCCTCGGCCGCAGGTACCAGGGTGGCGATAATCACCGTAGCGATCACCCCGATGCCAGCCACCGCCCAGAAAGTGGCGCGCCAGCCGAAATGCAGGCCCAGCCACGCACCGGCCGGTACGCCGAGCAAGGTTGCCACGGTCAGCCCGGTAAACATGGTGGAAATCGCCGAGGCCTTGCGCTCGACCGGCACCATGCCGGTAGCCACCACCGCACCTACGCCGAAGAACGTACCGTGAGCCAGCGAGGTGATTACCCGCGCCGCCATCAACCAGGCGTAACCGGGCGCCATGGCGCAGGCCAGGTTGCCGATCGTGAAAATCACCATCAAGGCCACCAGCACCGCCTTGCGCGGCATGCGGCTGGTCGCCGTGGTCAGCAACGGCGCGCCCACGAACACCCCCAGGGCATAGCCAGAGATCAACAAACCCGCCGCCGCAATCGTTACCTGCAGGTCGGCGGCGACCTGCAATAGCAGGCCCATGATCACAAATTCAGTGGTGCCTATGCCGAAGGCGCCGGCGGTGAGCGCATATAGCGCCAAGGGCGTCCGTGCGCGGGATGAAGCCGCAGAGGGGCTGGCGAGGGTAGCCATGAGCCGTCATTTCTAAGGAAGAAGGCGCGCAGCGTAGGCCGGCCTATATTCTTCAACAACCATCAAATGGAATAATCACTATCAATATTCAATTGATAGTGATCCCTATGGACCGCATCGCCGATATTCAATTGTTTCTGCGCGTGCTCGATCTCGGCTCCATCAGCGCAGCCGCGCGCGGCATGGATTTATCGGTGGCGGTCGCCAGCCAACGACTGAAACGGCTAGAGCGGGAATTGGGCGTGCGCTTGTTGCACCGGACCACCCGCCAACTGCACGCCACCCCCGAGGGTGTTGTTCTGGCCGAACAAGGCCGCGCCCTGATCGAAGATCTCGATGCGCTTACCAGCGGCCTGCGCAAAGCCCATAGCAGTGTCACCGGCACCTTACGCGTTACGCTGTCCGCCTCGTTCGGCCGTCAATATGTATCGCCGCTGCTGCCGCAATTCCTGGAGCGCTATCCTTGCGTCAGAGTCAGCGTCAACCTCACTGACCAAGTGGTGGACCTGGTCAGCTCCGGCTTCGATCTGGCCATTCGCATCGGCAACTTGAACGACTCCAACCTCGTCGCACGTCGCCTCGCCAGCAACCGGCGTGTGCTGTGCGCATCACCGGAGTACCTGCAACGACACGGTGCGCCCACCACCCCTGCCGAACTGGCCCAGCACGAATGCATCGTGCAAGTCGGCAGCCAGGGGCGCCTGGATCTCTGGCAGTTGACCGACCCCACCGGCAAGGCCATCACGGTGCGAGTCAACGGCCGCTTTGAAAGCAATTTCGGCGAATTGCTGCGCGATGCCGCGGTTGCCGGGCTGGGCATCGCCCAGCACTCCACCTGGCATATCGGTGACGACCTGCGTGCTGGCCGACTGCAGGTGGTACTGCCCGACTACCCGATTGCCGACACCGGCATCTATGCCGTCACGCCGCAACGGCAATTGGTTCCACAGCGCGTACGTGCCTTTACCGATTTTCTCGCCGAACACTTTAGCGACCCCAGCTGGGATCACGGCTTGCTGCCGAAGCGCTAAGCCGCAGGAGTGTCAATGTGGCGTCATTAGCCGGTCAGCGGCGAACCTACACCGCCTGACTGGCTTGGATTTCCTGCGCAAAGCTGCCCTGCGAGCGCCCCATCATCGATGAGTGCATTTCGCCTCTGGTGAGCGAGAGTGGTTTCACCTAGGCTGCCCCAGCGGTACTTCCCAACCTTTCGTGGAACGCGCTCATGATTGTCGTTCACCATCTCAATAATTCGCGCTCCCAACGTATTTTGTGGCTGCTGGAAGAACTGGGCCTGCCTTACGAGATCAAGCGCTATCAGCGCGATCCCAAAACCATGCTGGCACCGCCCGAGCTGCGGCAGATTCATCCGCTAGGCAAATCGCCGGTGATTTGCGATGGCGACAACACCCTGGCCGAATCCGGCGCCATCATCGAATACCTGGCCGATCGCTACGGCGAGGGCCGGCTGTTGCCCGCTGCCGGCACGCCGGAACGTCTGCGCTGCAATTACTGGCTGCATTACGCCGAAGGCTCGGCAATGCCGCCGCTGCTGCTCAAGCTGGTTTTTCAACGCGTCGCCAGCAGCCCGGCGCCGTTCATCGTCAAGCCGTTGATACGCGGCATCGCCGGCAAGGTGCAGCACGGATTTGTCGATCCGCAGCTGGCCTTGCATCTGGACTATCTCGAAGGTGAGTTGCGCAAGACCACCTGGTTTGGCGGCAACACATTCAGCGCGGCGGATATCCAGATGAGCTTTCCGCTGGAAGCCGCTGCCGCCCGCGCCGGCCTCGATGCGAGCCGGCCGAAGCTGTGGGACTTCCTGCAGCGCATCCACGCCCGGCCTGCTTATCAACGTGCGATCGAGCGCGGCGGCGAGTACGCCATGGCCGGATAAGTGCGCCGACAGTCCGCTTTGGCGGTCCGGTCACAGTCAGGCATGCAGGTCCGCATCATTCTCAGCAGTTACCCGGCACCCCCTACCGCCAAGAGCGAGATCCATGCAGAGCGCAACGGCTTCAGTGAATCGAAAGTCCCTGTTTGGCGCGCTTTTCACTGTGTATTTGCTGTTTGTGCTCTATCCCATTCTGCGTGCCGACCGTTACTGCAACGATGATTTGATGCGCGTGCTGTGGGGGCCTTATATCTGGGTCGACAACGGCCGGCCACTGAGCGCCTTGCTGATGCGCGCGCTGGAATTCAACGCCACGCAGCTGGTCGATATTTCGCCGCTGCCGCAAATCGCCGCCATCGCGATACTGGCTTGGCTGGGTGTGCTGATCGCCGAGCATTATGCGATCCGCTCGCTTTCCTTGGCCGTGATGGTGACGCTGCCGCTGGGTGCGCAGCCGTTCTTTCTGGAAAACCTGTCCTACCGATTCGACGCGCTGCCCATGGCGCTGTCGCTGCTGTTCGCCTTGCTGCCGATCACCGCCCCCAACCCCAACCGCCGTTGGTGGCTGGGCTCACTCTCGCTATTTGCCTGCCTATGTTTTTATCAGCCGGCCATCAATGCGTTTCTGGTCTTTGTCTGCCTGGACATCGCCGTGGCGCAGATTCACGGCGTGCATCCACGTGAGCTGTTGATCCGGCTGCTGTCACGCGGTGCACAGCTGGGCCTGGCCATGGCGGTGTATCAACTGACCGTGGCGCCCTTCATCATCGGCTGGGTGAAAGCGCACAGCCTGATGATTCACAGCCCACAACAACTGAGTATCGTTCGTACCAATGTGTCGATGTTTTATGGCTATCTGTTCGACGCTTTCGATACCAGCTGGTTGCACATATTCGCCCCGTTGGCCGTACTCGCGCTGTTGATCCCGGTGGTCATCGGTGTGCGCTATGCACTGTCCGCTCGCCACGAGCACCCGCTTTTGCTGACGGCCGCGTTACTGCTCGGCAGCGGCTTGTTGCCACTGGCCGCGATGCTCTGCGTCGCCGGCCCGATGCTGCTGACCCTGGAGCTGCTGGTCGTGCCGCGCGTACTCGTCGGTATCGGCGCGCTGTTGAGTGCCGCCTTGATCGCCATGGGTGTAGCACTGCATACCTGGCGCGCCTCGCCACGCTGGAGCATCGGCATCGCCGGCATCTGGACGCTAGGCATGCTGGTGTTCGCCAATGTCTATGGCAATGCGCTCGGCAGTCAAAAGCAATTTGAAGATCGCATCGGTGCCGGGCTGGTCGACGATTTGGCCCAGGCAAAGGCAGCGTATGGTTTACATCGCCTGCTACTGGATGGCACCAATGGCTTGTCACCGGTAGCAGCGCATGCATTACGCCACCGGCCTGGAAGACATTCGCTGGCTGACCGATTCCAACCGTATTGCCGCGCCACTGTTGGCGCAAGCCTGCAAACTGCCTGCGCTGCTTACCCGCAACAATTACGCACTACGCGTGGTAGGCGATACCGCGGTGGTGACTTTTCCAGCCGATCGCCCGCCGGCATGTACATCGACGATGCAAGTGACTCCCTGAATCCCCCGCACTGTCGTGCTCATGCTCGATCGAGCGGACCGATCAAGCGGTTGCGTTGTGCTCGGCGTGCTCGATAATCAACGCGTTGTCGGGCTTTCGACCCAGCGATTCTTAACTGCATTTAATCTTCGGGCCGAGACGGTGTCGAGGACAGTTCTGCCAACATCCCTGCCAGGCATTCGCTGGCGTCGCGCAACCTGGAGAAAACGATGTCGCGCATTCTGGTGGTCGAGGACGATGCTGCGACCGCTGCGGAAATCGTCGATGCCCTGGCCGACCACGGCTTTACCGTCGAGCACGCGGCAGACGGCCAGCAAGCGCTGGCGACCATCGCCAGCGGCAACTTCGATGCCATGGTGCTGGACCGCATGCTGCCCGGCACACCCGACGGGCTTGGCGTTCTGGAAACCCTGCGCGCAGCCGGCGTGCAATGGCCGGTGCTGATCCTCAGCGCATTATCCGCGCTCGATGAGCGCGTGCGCGGTTTGCGCGCCGGCGGCGACGACTACCTGACCAAGCCGTTTGAAGCGGTCGAACTCACCGCTCGACTGGATGCGTTATTACGGCGCCGCTACCTGCCCCAACAAGAAACCAGCTTGCGTGCAGGCTCGCTGGAAATCGATCTGCTAAACCGCAGCGCGCGCCGCCATGGCCAAACGATCGCGCTGCTGCCGCGCGAATACGATTTGCTGGCCTTTCTGATGCGTCATGCCAGCCAGGTGGTAACCCGCGCCATGTTGTTCGAGTCGGTGTGGGGTTATCGCTCAGAAGAGCGTACCAATGTGATCGACGTACATATCAGCAAGCTGCGGCAAAAAATCGACGTCGAAGGGCAGCCCTCGCTGATCCAGACCGTGCGTGGCTCGGGATACATCCTGCATGCGCCTGACTGAGCTGCCGCGCACCACCAGCTTTCGCCTCGCGCTGATGTTTCTGGCGCTGTTCGGTACCTGTTCGCTGTTGTTGTTCGCCTTCGTCTACTGGCAGACCGTGGGCTATATGCGTCGCGACCAGGATGAATTCCTGCAACGCCAGCTGACGTTTTACAGCGCGCTGTCACCCACCGACCGCGTACAACGCCTGCGCGAACATCCGCGTAACGACCCCGGCACCCGCCGTCCCTCCGGCGAATTCGACGCCCAGGGAAACTGGCTGGTCGGCAACCTCTCCGCACTCCCGGCCGAACTGCGTCAGGCCAATCATCCGGTGGACTTCGACCTGGTCAGCGCCGATGTGCCGGTGCCGTTTCGCGGCTATGCCACGCAGTTGCCGGATGGCCACTGGCTGGCCGTATCGCAAAACGTGCACGACCCACGCGAATTCGAAGCGCTGCTTTTGCGCGCCATGCTCGGTGCCGGCCTGCTCACCCTGCTGTTTGGCTTGATCGGCGCCGTGGCTTTGGGCGCTTCGTCGATGCGCCGCATCGATGCCATCACCCTGGCGATACGCCGCATCGTTACCGGCGCGCTTACCGAGCGCTTACCGGTGCAGGGCAGCCGCGACGATTTGAACCGGCTGGCCCGCGAAGTCAACAGCATGCTCGATGACCTGGAGCGCCTGGTCCACGAAGTGAAAGGCGTTTGCGATGGCATCGCCCACGACCTGCGCACCCCGCTAACCCGTTTGCTTGGCGGTCTGGAGCGCGCGCAGCGGCGCGCCTCCAGCGTGGAAGAATTTCGCGCAGCCACGGCCCAGGCCACCGAAGAAATCAGCGAGCTATTGCGAACTTTCAACGCCTTGCTACGCATTTCGGAAATCGAAGCCGGTGCCCGTCGCGCCGGTTTCAGCCACGTCGCCTTGGCCCAAGTGCTGGCCGATGCGGTCGATTTTTATCAACCCCTGGCCGAAGAAAAAAACATCTCGCTGCGGCTGCACGGCACCGCGTCACATGCCGACCTCACCTTGTGGGGCGACGCCAGCCTGCTATTTGACGCCTTCGCCAACTTGCTCGACAACGCGATCAAGTTTGTTCCAGCCGGTGGGCAGATCGAGGTGCGGCTGGATGCCGAACAGCATGCGATCAGCATCACCGACAACGGGCCCGGCATACCGATCAACGAACGCAAGGCGGTGCTCAACCGCTTTCACCGCAACGAACCCAGCCGCAGTACGCCGGGTAACGGACTAGGGCTAAGCCTGGTCGCGGTCATCGCTCATCTGCACGATATGAAAATCGACATCACCGATGCGACTCCGGGCTGCCGCGTGACGCTGTCGTGGCCACCGCGCCAGTAGCGCCAGGCGCTACTGGCTCGATCTGTCGATACAGCGTTTGCAAGGCCTGAGTCTGCTGCTTGAGCAACGCCATATCGTCAGTCACCCATTCCCGCGGTGACATGTCGCGGCCAAAGAACCGGCGCAGCCTCTCCTCGGGCGAGGCATCGGCGCCGCTGCTTAGCAATTGCATATAGCGCTGCTGAAAATCCGCCGGATCACGCTGCGCCATATCGAACATCTTGGTCGCCAGCAAACCGGAGTACATGTAATTGACCAGATACAGCGGGTCTTGATACATCAGCCGCTTGGTCATCCATGTGTGTGCCAGCTGCGGCTGATATGCCGGCCAGATGTCGTACTTGCTCATCGTCGCCAGGGTGAGCTTGTCCAGATCGGCGGCATTCTTGATGTTTCCCGCCACCGTGCCGTCGTAGATGGACTGCTCCAGATCACCCTCTTCGGCTGAGGTAAAGATCTGGAACGTGATCTCATCGAGCAATGCCTGCAGGTAGTACGCCTTCGCCTGGGGATCTTCGCTGTGCTGGCGCAGGTAGTCATACAGTAGAAATTCGTTGACGGTCGCGATGGTCTCGGATATCCAGCTCGGGCCAGGCTCATAGAACGACGACCCGCCCCGCTCATTCGTCAACTGCGCATTGATCGCATGACCGCCTTCGTGAATCACCACGCGCGCACCACTGAGATCGCCGCTGTATTCGCCGACAAATAAACCCGCAGGCACCCCCCGCGCACTGATCGAGAAACTATCGTCCACGCGCTTGCCCTGCTCAGTCGGCACGTCCATGCGGCCGCCTGCCGGGTCGAGCAACGCCTTGAAATGCGTCACATAGTTTTTGCCCAACGGCGCCAGGGCAGCCAATGACATCGCACGAACCTGCTCGACGGTGAACCTGGGTGGGGCGAACCCGGTCGCCGGCAGGCTCAGATCCCACGAACGCACGTCGCGAATGCCCGTCGTCGCGGTCACGTGGGCAGCGCGCATGCGCTGGTAAGTCTTCATCACGTCGGCCTGATCGGCGACCGCAGCCAGCGTATCGTCGATGGCATGACGATTGAGTTGACGCCAGAAATACGCAGCGCTCGGCGCGTCATCGAAGTGCTGCAGGCGGGCCGTGCGATCGTTCATCCGCACGATACTCAGCAATAGGCCCGCGTAAATGTCGGCACGATCGGTATAGCCATCCCAACGACGCTGCCAGGCGGTCTGGCGCACAGTTCGATCTGGATCGCGCGCCAGCACTTTGGCGTCCTTCTCCACCTCGTGCTCGCCATCGGCGGTGCGGATCTTACCGAACGTAGCGCTGCGGCGGGTCTGTTGATACAGCGTCCAGAAAGCCGACGATGCCGGGTCGGCCAGCTGATCCAAGATGGTTTGCTGCGCCGCGGGCAGTTCGTGCGGCAGACCGCGTTCGGCACCCTGCATCACATAGGCATAGCGACTCAATCCAGGTTCTGCGGCAATGGCGTTGGCAAAGCCGGCATCGCCCAGCTGCCGCAACGATGTGCGCGTGGCGGTGATAACGCGCCCCTTGGCGCTGCCCATCACATCGTAAGCGTCGGCGCTGGCCTGACCTTCGATATTCAGTGCCGAACGCAAATGCAGGTAGGCAATGTGGCGCCCGCACGCATTCAATAGCGTCTCGGCACGCTGCAGATAGCCCAGCAGCGCGCCGGCTGCGGGCGCCGGCTGCGCCGCGAACGCCGTGATATCGGCGAGCAGGGTTTTGCGCTGCGCCTGTTCCGCCGCAGAAGACGCGAAATACGCCGTTTGATCGATGTGATACGCCACCGCCCCAGCCGCTGCCGCCGTGAACGGCGGCGTCGCCCATCCCAGCAGCGGGCACACGCCCAACACCCAGGCCAGACCCATATAAGTCATTGCTTTGTTCATGCCGTTCCATCCATAACGTGACGCCCTGCTGGCGATATGGCCGGCACGCTAACAGTCGCAGTGACGCGATGCTTACCCCCGATAAGCGCTTTTGCGCCTGCTTAGCGCATGGTCTGGCGATATGCCGAAGGGGTCATGCCATAGGCCGCCCGGAAAGAACGCGAAAAGGGCGCCGCCCCGGCAAAGCCGCAGTCCAAGGCAATCTCGATCAAAGGCCTCCGGGTAGAGCGCAGCAGCAACGCGGCCTTTTCCGTACGCACCCGGCGCACATATTCGCCCATGGTTTCGCCATACCAGGTGCGAAAACTGCGCGCCACATGCACAGGATGACGTCCAGCCTGTTGCGCCAGATAGTCCAGCGACAACTCGACCGAAGGATCCTCGTCGATGCCTTCACGCAGCCGGCGTAGCCAGGGCGGCGGCTGTGCCGTTGGCGACCGTCCCTCACCTCGGCCCAATGCGGCCAGCAACTCCAGCGCCAAACCCTCTGCCGCCAAGCTTGCAAACGCATCATCGGCGCGCAGCTCACGCGCTAGCCGCAGGCCCATCCGCAATAACTGCGGCGAACGCTGCACGCTGGGCGCCTGCCCTAGCGGTACCCCACGCTCCAGCAGATATTCCTGCGCCTGCGCGCTTGGCGAAAACAGAATCTTGACCGCCCCCGCCGCACCAAAGCACTGGCCGTGCTCGGCATGCGCCGGGCAAAACAGCAAGTCGCCGGCAGCATGCTGTTGCCGCCGCGACTGAATCTGCTCTTCGTAAGCGCCATCCAACACCAAACACAGCCAGGCCTCATCATGCCGATGCAGCGGCAACGCGCTGTTTGGCGCGTAACGCGATACATGCAATTGCAAAGAGTGCGCGTAGTTCATGGCGATATCTCAAGCATCCGTCGTCGTGGCCAAACAACGCAAAGCGGCACCACCCCAAGGGCGATGCAAGGCACAGCATAGGCAAGCGCATGGTTTAAAACGACTGCCACCCGGCACCCCGGCTTTGCCAACCTACGCCCAACCACGCTCTCTTCTAAAACAGCGCCCGCGAACCATATGCCGGCGCCTAGAAACGACACCCATCAAGCAGGCATAGGCACAACCATCGCCAAGCGCCATCTCGACAGCGTTTGCCGTAACTACCACCATGCACGACATGCCGCCCTTGTTCCAACGCTATCACGCTGAGTTTCGCCTGGTGATCCGCGCCACCGTGGCGGCCGCGTTATCGCTGTTGATCGCCGAGGCCTTGCACCTGCCGCAGGGTTATTGGGCCGTCATCACCGCGCTGCTGATTGTGCAGGCCAGTATCGGCGGCACCTTGCAGGCCGGGCTGGATCGTCTGCTCGGCACCATCGCCGGCGCGGCCGTAGGCGCGGCCGCCTCGCTGATCGGCGGGCTGTGGCCGATACCGCCATTAATCGTGCTGTTGTTGGCGGTGGCGCCGCTGGCGTTTCTCGCCGCACTGCGCAGTAATTTCCGCATCGCACCTACGACCGCCGCCATCGTGCTATTGGCGAATAACAGCCACGTGTCGCCGCTGGTTTCCGCCAGCCACCGGGTGATCGAAATTGGCCTTGGCACGCTGATCGGCATTGCCGTGTCCATCGTGCTGCTGCCGGCGCGCGCACGCCGCCTGGGGGCGGAGCGCTCCGCCCAGGCACTGGGCTTGATTGCCGAACTGCTGGGCATGTACGCCACCCCATCGGCACAACGCGTCACCGGCGCAATCCACACGCAGAATGCGCGTATCCGCGCCGAGCTGGATCGGGTCGAAAGCGCAGCGCACGAATCGCGCCGCGAGCACCTGACACGGGTGGCCGCCGACCCTATCCCGGAACGACTCGTGCGCAACCTGCGCCGCGTGCATAGCGACACCGTCTTCGTCAGCCGCGCGCTGGCCGGCTGGGAGCCTTCGCGCGATGCCGCACCACTGTTCCCGGCCTTTAGCGCTACCGTGGAAAGCACGCGCCAGACCATCCTGGTCATCGCGCAATCCCTGGCGGGCACCGGCGCACCAGCGGCGCTCGACGATCTCGATCGGCACATCGCCGCACTACAGCGCAGCGTCGATGCCTTTATGACCCAGACGCCCGAGATCCCGCTGCGCGCACGGCAAGCCACGGTACTGCCCTTCGTCTTCGAAACCCTGCGCCGCGACCTGGCCGATCTGATTCAGGCTGCAGATCCGGCAGATCCGGCAGACCCGCCGTGACGCCGGGACGATTTCATTGGAACCTGCGATAGCCGCTCAACACCATCGGGTATCGCCTTCGGTGCGGCCTTGCTTCGAGGTAAGCCACCATGCATGCAACCGAATCGGCGACACCACATGCACCAATCATTCGCCATCTCCATTTCTGACGACAGCGCAAACATCGCCTGTGTCGCATTGGGCGCCGTGCTCAGTCGAGACAACTCCTTGGTCGACGTGCTGGATGCTGCGACCGGCTCCGCGTTTGAACGAACCGCCGATGGCGCGGCTTTCGTCGAACCTTGAAACGAGCGCTCGGTGGAATGACCTCGCCGTCTGCCGCCGCGATGGCGCGGCCATTCCCTTTTAGGCGATCCGCCTAGTTCGCCGCCTTGCGGCCAAAATGCCGGCTGGCGTGCCGTGCTTCGCGCAACCGACGTGCATGGGCCGCCAGCAGATCACCGCGAGTAATGATGCCCACCATGGCATGGGTAGCGGTTTTGCCCAGTACGACCAGGCGCCCGACATCGGCCTCGACCATGTGATCGGCTGCCTCGCGCAGAGTGTGATCTTCGCGTACACATAACGGCGCACGCTGTACCAGCGAGCCAACACTCTGCTCGTCAGGGGTATGCAGATCGAGCAAGTCGCGACGCGTCACCACACCCAGCAACTGCCCGTCATCATTCAGCACCGGAAAGCCTTGATGCCGAGCCGCTACGCTGCCGGCGCTCAGCCATGGGCGCACTTCGGACAAGGGTTGCGTCGCGCGCAAGCTCACGACATCTCGGCTGCATGCGTCGCGCACGAGGATCTGATCGAGATAATCGGCGGCATATTCCGAGGGCACGCGCACGCCGCGGCGAGCGATCTTCTCGGTCATGATGGTGTTGCGCATCATCAGTCCGGAAACCAGATAGGCCGCCGCGCAGGCACCGAGCAACGGCAGCAGGCCATGCGGTTGCTGGGTGATTTCAAAGGCGAAGACCACGGAAGTAAGAAAAGCACGGGATGCTCCGGCGAAAATCGCCGCCATGCAGACCAGCGCCGCCATGCGCGGATCCACATGCAGCCATGGCGCCCATGCCATCAGGCACAGGCCAAACACTCCGCCCAAGGCACTGCCGATGGTAAACAGCGGCGCCAGCGTGCCGCCGGAAGTACCGCTGCCCAAGGCCACCGACCATGACAACAGCTTCAATACGCACAAGGCGAGCATGCCGGTGAGACTCATCTGTCCGGCTATCACGGCTGCGATATTGCTATAGCCCACACCAAGCGTCAGCGGCATGAAGTAACCGACTACACCGACCACCAGGCCGCCCAAGGCTGGCCACCACATCCAATGGATGGGAAGCTTCTCGAAGCCGTCTTCGATGGCGTACGTCAGGCGGGTAACGCCCACACTCACCACGCCCACGATAAGTCCGAGCACGATGTACGTCGCCAACGCCGCCAGCCCCGGGGCGGCTAGCTCAGGCATGGGGAACATCGCCTCGTTGCCTTCGAGCAGATAGCGCACACCGGTACCGACCACGGTCGCCAAGGCCACGGGAATCAGCGAGCGGGCGCGGCGTTCGAACAACAGCAACTCAATCGCCAACAACACGGCCGATACCGGTGCGGAGAACACCGCCGCCATGCCAGCGGCGGCACCTGCGGCGAGCAGGGTTTTGCGCTCGTCAGCGGTAACGTGCAGCCACTGGCCGAGTAGCGACCCGAGCGCGCCGCCGGTGGCGATGATCGGCCCCTCGGCACCAAACGGCCCACCGGTGCCAATGGCGATCGCCGACGACACCGGCTTAAGCCAGGTCATCCGCGGCGGAATGCGACTTTCGTTGAGCAGCACTTGCTCCATCGCTTCGGGAATACCGTGGCCGCGAATGGCGCGCGAACCCCAGCGCGCCATGCCGCCGACGATCAAACCACCGACCACAGGTACCGCAATCACCCACCAGCCCAGATGATTGTTTGCCGGACTGACAAAGGCAAAACTCCAGCGGCCATAGAAAGCGAGATTGGTAACCCCTCCAATCAAGCCCGTCAGTGCCTGCGCCACCAAGGCAACAATGACGCCTAATGCCATCGCCAGACTGGCGATCCACAACACCCGGCGATCTAGCGGACGAAACTGCCGCGGCATATGGGCCGCGGCGAGCGTGGCGTCTAACGAAGGCGCAAGGGGAATAGCCGCACGGGTGTGCGGTTCGATGACTTTATCGGGCATGGACGGCTGTTCTGGAGTGAGGCCGCGCAAGGTTACGTGGATACGGGCTTAGTAGCTGGCTGCGAGATGAATAGCAGGAAATCACGCCAGAACGGAGAGACAAACAGCGTCACGCATCGGCCGGCACATCGTCGACCCAGGTATTTTCGAAGACGCAGGAATCAAGCGGCATACGGGTCGCCCAGCGGGCTTCTTCCAGCATCGGTTTTGCATAAAACGCATCGACATGGCCAATGCATAGCAAGGCGATCGGCTTGGCGCCGTCGGGCATGTGCAGCAGTTGGCGCAATTCATCGACATCGAACAACGATACCCAGCCCATGCCCAGGCCTTCTGCACGCGCGGCCAGCCACATGTTCTGGATCGCGCAGGCGGTCGAGGCGAGATCCATCTCCGGCAGCGTGCGGCGGCCGAAAACGTGCTGCTCGCGGCGATCCATCAAGGCCACCGCCAGCAACTCGCCGCATTCGAGCATGCCTTCGACCTTGAGTTTCATGAAGTCGTCTTGCCGCTCCCCCAGGGCCACGGCCGTCGCCAGGCGCTCGCGCTCCACCGCGGTGTGCAGGCGCAGGCGCAAGGCCGGGTCGGTGATGCGAATAAAGCGCCATGGCTGCATGAAACCGACACTCGGCGCATGGTGAGCGGCACACAACAACCGTTCGAGGATGGCAGGGTCGACCGGGCCGGGGCTGAAATGGCGCATATCGCGCCGTTCAAAAATGGCGCGATAAACCGCAGCGGTATCGGTGTCGTCAAAACGGTGGTTCACATTGCAAGTTCTAAGGCCGGGCAAGCGCTGGATTATCCACTAAGCCCGCTCGCTTCACCTGAGCATCTGACGGGGTATCTTGGCCGTAGCCGCGAGATAAGCCGGGTTTCGCATTAAAACGCGAATAGCCCAAATACCGCCCCACCCCAGGGCCGGTTTGGCATGGATCCCGCACGACCGGAATCGATCTCACTGGGACACCTTCGGCGGTAACGCCCACATCAAACCGTGCGTGATGGAATCGGGATACACGGTCAAATGGTCCTCATCCGCGACGATATGCGATTCGACATGCAAGCCGGGATAGTGCCGCGACTTCAATTGCGCCTCGAAGGTTTGCATGTCGCGCAGCATGTCCTTGCTGTGGTTGTAGCGTTTGTCCTTGGATGCCCGATTAATCGTCTCGTAACCACCGATCACCAGAAAAACATCGGCAGGCATGTCGGCGTGGGTCTCGGCGTACTCGCGCTCGCGTGCCAGCATCACTTTGTCGTCGAACCATAGTGATGGACTGCTGATGATGTAGCGCTCGAACATCGCAGGCTCGGTCAGCAGCATATGAACACCGAGCAGCGCACCGTACGAATGCCCGGAGAAGGTCTTGCGGGTCATGTCGACACGATAGTTCTTGGCCACAAAAGGAAAGACTTCATTGGCGATAAATTGCCGGTAAGCCTCTGCTTCGCCGTAGACCGGGGCGCGGCCCGGCATATCGCTCTTGGCATCTTTGCCGCCATTCGGCGTCGGTGTGTAATCACGCTGGCGACTATAGGCGGGGGTATCGCCCTTGGCATAGGAAAGCCCGACAAGCACGAAATCCTCCAGGCCATCGCCATGGTCGCCGACGCGAGCGGCAATGCTGCGTATCAGCGGAAAGGCATAGTTCGCGTCGGTAACAAAGACCACCGGAAAACGGCGCGTGGGCTGTGCTTGGTAGGAAGGCGGAAGACTGATGAATAACTGATAGTCGCGATGCAATGTGCTGGACGTGATATCGCGCACCTCGGTGTTGCTCAACACGTAGCCGGTGATTGGCGGCGCTGTGGGCTTCGTCGCGGCGGTGGCTGGCGGTGCATGTATCGGTGCGGGGGCCTGGCTTGAGGAACAAGCACTCAGGGCCATCAAACAGATGGCTAATAGCGAAAATACAAACCGCTGTTTCATCGACGACATCGCCTATATCTATGCAGCCGATTAGTGTCGGCATGCGTGGAATCATTAGCAAGCGCATCCCCACGCACAGACCGATGCGGCAGGGCTTAGCCTGCCCCCAGGTTCGATATCAGACTGTCTGTTCTTGGCAAAAGCGTCATGGCTACGCGTATGCGAGCTGGCTATCGCCCTTCACGCCTTGAATTCAGGACTGAATACGGCTGTTAACGCCCCACTCACGATAGCCCTGGCAGGGTAAAACACTCACCCACTCCAAGGAGATCACCATGGCGATCAATCGCGACATTGAGGAAACCGGCGAACGCATCAGCAAGCGCGTGCGCGGCTACGCCGATGGGGCCGCTGATCGAGCCAATGGCTTGCTGGAGCGGAGCGGTCGCGAGGCCCGTCGCCTGTTCGGTCAGCGCAGCCGCGACTACAGCCGACAGTTATCGCACGCCGCCGAAGATTTTGCCGACGAAGCTCACTATCGATATCACCGTTTGCGCCGCCATGCGCGTCGCCATCCGGTGGCCACGGCAGCGATCGTGGCGGGCACCATCGGCGCAGCGCTGTTGCTGATCCGGGTGTTCCGCAGTCGCGACGATGATTGAAGGCGCGATGCGCTGATCCAGGCCACGGAGAAACCCGCTACGGCGGGTTTCTTTTTGCGTATCGGCCGGCGCTGCCCGTGGCAAGAAAAAACCCGCCTTGCGGCGGGTTTTTCTTTGCGGTCCGAAAGCTTACACCGTCAGCGGGTTTGGCTTATCCGGATCGAGCTTGTAGGTCTTGATCGCGCGGCTGACATCCTTGGCGTTGACCTTGCCCTCTTTGGCCAGCGCGGCCAGCGCGGCATGAGCGATCCAATAGCGATCAACCTCGAAGAAACCACGCAGGTGCTCGCGGGTATCCGAACGGCCAAAGCCATCGGTGCCCAGCACGGTGTAGCGCATACCGTCAGGCATGAAGGCACGCACCTGATCGGCAAACTCACGCACGTAGTCAGTGGCGGCAACGGCCGGACCCTGGCGGTCCTGCAGCAAGCCGGTGATGTAAGGCACGCGCTGTTCGGCTTCGGGATGCAGGCGGTTCCAGCGCTCGGCGTCGAAGCCATCGCGACGCACTTCGCTAAAGCTCGGCACCGACCAGATGTCGGCGCTGACGCCGAAGTCTTTCTCCAGCAATTCGGCGGCGGCGATCACTTCGCGCAGGATGGTGCCCGAACCAAGCAGTTGCACGCGCGGCTCGCCCTTCTTCGGCTTGCCCGCATCCTTGAACAAATACATGCCCTTGATGATGCCTTCCTCGCTGCCGGCCGGCAGATCGGGGTGGCTGTAGTTCTCGTTCATCACGGTGATGTAGTAGTACACGTCCTCCTGCTCTTGCAGCATGCGGCGGGTGCCGTCCTGCATGATGACGGCGACTTCGTAGGAGAAGGTCGGGTCATAGGATTTGACGTTCGGAATCGCACCGGACAGCAAATGCGAATGGCCGTCCTCGTGCTGCAAGCCTTCGCCATTAAGCGTGGTGCGACCGGCGGTGCCGCCGATCAGGAAGCCGCGTGCGCGCATGTCGCCCGCCGCCCAGGCCAGGTCGCCGATGCGCTGGAAGCCAAACATCGAGTAGTAGATGAAGAACGGCAGCATCGGCTGGTTGCTGAGGCTGTAGCTGGTGGCGGCCGCCATCCACGAAGCCATGCCGCCGGCCTCGCTGATGCCTTGCTGCAACACCTGGCCCTTCTGGTCTTCGCGGTAATACAGCAGCTGGTCGGCGTCTTGTGGGCGATATTTCTGGCCGAACGGCGCATAGATGCCGATCTGCCGGAACATGCCTTCCATGCCGAAGGTGCGCGCCTCGTCGGCGACGATCGGCACGATGCGCTCGCCGATCTGTTTGTCGCGCAGCATCAGGTTCATGCCGCGTACCAGCGCCATGGTGGTGGAGATCTCGCGCTCGCCACTGCCCTTGGTGATTTGCTCGAAAGCCGACAGCTCTGGCGCTTTCAGCTTGACGTCGGTCTTGCGGCGACGCTGCGGCAAGGCACCGCCGAGCGCGCGGCGACGCTCCATCATGTACTGCATTTCCGGGGAATCTTTGCCCGGGTGATAGTAGGGCACGTCTTTGAGCTGGTCGTCGCTGACCGGGATATTGAAACGGTCGCGGAAGTGGCGCACCGCGTCGGCGTCGAGCTTTTTCTGCTGATGGGTCGGGTTCTGCGACTCGCCGGCCGCGCCCATGCCATAGCCCTTGACCGTCTTGGCCAGGATCACCGTCGGCATGCCCTTGGTGTTCACCGCCGAGTGGTAGGCCGCATAGACCTTGTGCGGATCGTGACCGCCGCGATTGAGGCGCCAGATGTCGTCGTCGGACAGGTTGGCGACCATTTCGCGCGTCTCCGGGTACTTGCCGAAGAAATGCTCGCGGGTATATGCGCCGCCGAAAGCCTTGCAGGCCTGGTATTCGCCGTCGACGGTTTCCATCATCAGCTTGCGCAGCACACCCTTGGTGTCGCGCGCGAGGAGCGGATCCCAGTAGCTGCCCCAGACCAGCTTGAGCGCAGTCCAGCCAGCGCCACGGAACACGCCTTCCAGCTCCTGGATGATTTTGCCGTTGCCGCGCACCGGGCCGTCGAGGCGCTGCAGGTTGCAGTTGATCACGAAGATCAGGTTGTCCAGGCCTTCGCGGCCCGCCAGCGAGATCGCGCCCAGCGATTCCGGCTCGTCGGTCTCGCCGTCGCCGAGGAAACACCAGACTTTGCGGTCGGTCTTGGGAATCAGACCGCGGTGTTCAAGGTATTTCCAGAACTGCGCCTGGTAAATCGCCTGGATCGGACCCAGGCCCATCGACACCGTCGGCACCTGCCAGTAATCCGGCATCAGCCACGGGTGGGGATAGGAGGACAGGCCACGGCCATGACCGGCCACTTCCATGCGGAACAGATCCAGCTGCTCTTCGCTGAGGCGGCCTTCGAGGAAGGAGCGTGCGTAGATGCCGGGGCTGGAGTGACCCTGATGGAAAATCAGGTCGCCCGGATGCTCCTCGCTTGGTGCGCGCCAGAAATGATTGAAGCCCACGTCGTACAAGGTCGCCGATGAGGCGAAGCTGGCGATATGGCCGCCCAGTTCGCCCGGCTTGCGGTTGGCGCGAACCACCATGGCCATCGCGTTCCAGCGGACGATGGTGCGGATGCGCCATTCCAGCGCTGCGTCGCCAGGGCACTTGGCCTCCTGGCTGGCGGGGATGGTGTTGACGTATTCGGTGGTGGGGTCGAATGGCAGGTAGCCACCGGCGCGCCGGGTCGAGTCGACCATCCGTTCCAGCAGGAAGTGCGCGCGCTCGGTGCCGTCGTGATTAATCACCGCATCGAGCGATTCGACCCACTCCTGGGTTTCGGTGGGGTCGAGGTCCTGATGGAGGATGTCGTCGAGCTGATCCATTGAATAATTCTCCGCGGCGCTGGTGAAGCGCTGGCTTGAGGTGAAGTCACGTCGCCGGGGGTGCGACGGGATGACAGGCTAACCGTAGGATTCTAGCCAATTAGTATGCTTTTTGCGTTCGCCCCGCTGCCTCAGGGTGTAAAGGGGCAGCAAGGGCCATCGCCAAACGCGGGTTACTAGCTACGCCGCTCGTTCTGAGCCGCGCGGATCTGCGCATCGACCGCCGCGATAGCGGTCATATTGACCACGCGGCGCGGTGTCGAAGTCGGGGTAAGAATGTGCGCGGACTTGTCCAGGCCCATCAGGATCGGCCCGATCGCCACGCCCTCGGTCATCACCCGCACCATGTTGTAGGTGATGTTGGCGGCGTCGAGATTGGGCATCACGAACAAATTAGCCCGGCCGGTCAGGGTGGTGTTCGGGAACAGGCGGGTGCGCACGCCTTCGTCCCAGGCGGAATCGGCCTGCATTTCGCCATCCACCTCCAGCTTCGGCATGCGAAGTTGGAATGCGACAGCAAGGCCACCTTCGGCTCGATGCCGAACAGCTTGAGGCGATAAGTGGCCTGCAAGGTCGCCTCGGCGATCTGCTCGGCAGTCGGGTCGACCTGTACATGGGTGTCGAGGAAGAACCAGGCGCCCTTGTCGTTGATCACACCGGTCATCGCCGAGGTGCACGACACGCCCGGATCCAGGCCGAACACACTGCGCATATAGCCCAGCTTTTTGTGGAAGCGCCCAACCAGGCCGCTGATCATCGCGTCAGCCTCGCCACGCTGGACCATGAGCGAGGCAATCAAGGTCGGCCGTGAGCGCAACAAATTCTTGGCCGCGGCCGGCGACACGCCGCGCCGCTCGGTCAGGGCGTGGTATTGCTGCCAGTAATCATTGAAGCGCGGATCGTCGTTGATATTGGTCAGCTCGTAATCGACGCCTTCGCGCATGCGCAGGCCCAGACGCTCGATGCGCGCCTCGATGACGTCGGGACGGCCGATCAACACCGGAAACGCCAGCTTCTCGTCGATCACCGTCTGCACCGCGCGCAATACGGTCTCTTCCTCGCCCTCGGCGTAAACCACGCGCTTGAGATCGGCGCGGGCGCGCTCGTAGACCGGCTTCATCAGCAGGCCGGTGCGGTAGATGAACTGCCCGAGCTTCTCTTTATATGCGTCCATATCCGCAATCGGGCGAGTCGCCACACCCGAATCCATCGCCGCCTGCGCCACCGCCGTGGCCAGCATCACCAGCAGGCGCGGATCAAAGGGACGTGGGATCAAGTATTCCGGGCCGAAGGTCGGCACTTCGCCACCGTAGGCACTGGCCAGGTCACCGGCTTCCATCCGGGCCAGACCGGCGATGGCCCGCACGCAGGCCAGCTTCATCGCCTCGTTGATGCCGGTGGCGCCGACATCCAGCGCGCCACGGAAAATGTACGGGAAGCACAGCGCGTTGTTGACCTGGTTCGGATAATCCGAGCGACCGGTAGCGATGATGCAGTCCGGGCGCACTCGCTTGGCATCTTCCGGCGAGATTTCCGGGTTGGGATTGGCCAGCGCCAGAATGACCGGCTTAGGCGCCATCGCGGCGACCATGTCGGGCTTCAACACGCCGCCAGCCGACAGGCCGAGGAAAATATCCGCACCGGCGACGATGTCGGCCAGGCTGCGCTTGTCGGTATCGCGGGCATAACGCTGCTTGTCCGGATCCATATTGCCGCGGCCGGTGTAAAGCACGCCGTCGCGGTCGAACGCGAGAATATGCTCAGGCTTGAGGCCCAACGCCACCAGCATGTCGAGACAGGCGATGCCGGCCGCGCCGGCGCCCGCCGTCGCCAGCTTGACGTCTTCGATTTTCTTGCCGACCACTTCCAGTGCATTCAACACCGCCGCGCCGACGATGATGGCGGTGCCGTGCTGGTCATCGTGGAACACCGGGATTTTCATCCGCTCGCGCAGCTTGCGCTCGACGATAAAGCACTCCGGCGCCTTGATGTCTTCGAGGTTGATGCCGCCGAAGGTCGGCTCCATCGACGCGATGATGTCGACCAGCTTGTCGGGGTCGCGCTCGTTCAACTCGATATCGAACACGTCGATGCCGGCAAACTTCTGGAACAACACACCCTTGCCCTCCATCACCGGCTTGCCGGCCAGCGGGCCGATATCACCCAGGCCCAGCACGGCGGTGCCGTTGGTAATGACGGCAACCAAGTTGCCGCGCGCGGTCATTTCACTGGCGGCATTGGGGTCGGCAACAATGGCCTCGCAGGCGTAAGCCACACCAGGCGAATAAGCGAGCGCGAGATCGCGCTGGGTCACCATGGGTTTGGTCGCGCTGACCGTGATTTTGCCCGGTCGCGGAAGACGGTGATATTCGAGGGCAGCTAAACGCAGTTCTTCTGAGAGTGACATGGGCGCTGTGTTGGAAGTCATCGGGGGGTGGGCGCTGCGCGCAGTAGTCGCGCGTGCGTGCACTGCATGTTAGCAGGGCCAGCCGATCTCGGCCGTTGCACTGCGCCATGCGCGAGCGCACTGAGTGAGACGGGAAACGGGAAACGGGAAACGGGAAACGGGAAACGGGAAACGGCAAGAGCATGAAACGCATCGCTCCTGCCCACCATCATTTTTCGCAGGGTTCTATTTGGCCGGCTTTTTACCCGTCACCCACAAAGCGAAAAACCACAAACTCGCTTCACCGCAGGCATTCCCCGTTCCCCATCCCCCGTTCCCCGCTGCCCTCACAACGCCAACTCGTCCGCCAGCACCTTGCCCATGCGAATACGGTTGACGAAAAGCGAGAACGCCAGCTTGCCGGCCAGCCCGTGGACATGTTGCATCCACGGCGGTAGCCAGCGCGGCTGCAAAATCGCGCCGGAGACGAAATGCGGCTCCAGACTGAGCACATCGTGCAGCGCCAGCTTGCCGGCAAACAGATGGCGCAGCAGATCCATCCGCCGCTGCTTCAATGCCCAGCGGAAGAAGGTATGCACGGCGATCAGGCCGGATAGATAGACGTTGTCTTTGGTAAAGGCCGCGCCGCCAGTCAGCGGCACCCCGCGAAAGACGCGCTGGGCCGAGTGAAAGCTGTCTGCCGGGCTTTGTCCGCAATCGCTGAAGTATTTATAGACCTCGACGAAATCGGCGCCATTAAGCGCCATATCGATGGCCAGAATGCGCAGGCTGATGCGCTTGAGCCGGGCAATGTCGATCGCACCGGACATCAGTTCGGCGAACACCGCCAGCCCTTCTTGAGTGGCCGTCACGCGTGGCGAGGTGCGCGCCAGCGATGCCAGCAACGGCTGCGCGCGGCCATTCAACGCGGTCAGCGAATGCACGAAAGCCTCATGCGCCAGCAATTGATGGCGATCGTATTCGCTGAAGCGCGTGCCGCCGCGCAAACGCACACTGGTGGCGCCGGCCGCGGCCTTGGCGGTCAACTCACTATCGACGGTAACCGCAATGATGCCCGGACCGAAAAAGGCATCGAGCTCTTTGGCCAGATCGGCACGCAAGGTTTCGGCGGGGATATTCGCGCGGATATTGTCGTCTTCCAGATCCGCGCCCAGCTCATCTGACAGCTCGACGAAATAGCGCGCCGCATCCAGGTTGCTGCGATCGCTGCCGGGAATCGAGTCGCCGGGCTTGCCGTAAAGCGCTACCGACGGCGCGGTAACGGCGTCAGTACCGGCCGCTTCCAGCATCTCGGCGGCAATGCGCCATGACTCGGCGGTGCGCTGCAGATAATCGCCCAAGGGGTCGTCGGTACCCGCCTCTCGCTCGATGGCGGCCAGCTCGGCCCGCGCCTCGGACAGATCGGGCCGCTGATAACTCACCACCGGCAAGGTGTATTGGCCCTTGCCATAGGCCTCGATCATGCGGTCTTCCAGCGACGCCGGCCAAGCCACGGTAGGCAAGATCCGAATACCGCGCACGGCCGCCAGCATGCGCTGATCGAGCACAGCGTAGCGCTGGAGCGGACCACAAAAATCAGGACGAACCGTAGGCGAATGCATGGGCGGAGAGTGTACCCGTTGCGTCGGTCCTGACCCTATGTAAGCCATCCTCGTCAATCGATGAACCTGAACAGAAAACGGTATTTTTTGTGATTTACATCACGCAGAAGCCTTAATGGCATTGCCAAACCTTGAAATCGGGGTCTACAAGTTTTTGCGAAACACACGGAGATAACGCAAGAAAACGCGAAAGAAAGGAGTCCGACATGATGTCAAAGCAAGCTTTTCGTTCACCCATCTCGACCACCAGCATCCTTGCATCCTGCCTAGCCGTCGCCTTATGCGGCCCGGCCCAGGCCAATACCCGCGACATGTGGCGAGACAGCCCCGCCAGCCCCGCCGCCAGTGCAAAAAACGCCGCTGCCGCTGCCACTGCCCTGCCCAGCCACTACCGCACGCTCACCCTCGACTTTGCGGCATTGCGAACCACCTTGGCGGCACCCGCGGTAGCCAGCGGGCGCAAGGCCACCAGCGACGTCCAGCTGAGCCTGCCCTTGCCCGAGGGCGGCTTTACCCAGTTCAAGCTGACCGACTCCGGCACGCTGCCGGCCGCGCTGGCTCAGCGCTTTCCGCAAATCCGCAGCCTGAAGGGGGTCGATGACGCAGGCCGGCAGTTGCGCCTGGATGTGGATGACAACGGCATGCACGCCATGGTCTTCGATCAGGCCGGCGGCACTTGGCTAGTGCAACCCAGCGAAACCCTCGCCGCACAAACACGCAAGGCACCGGCCCAGGACGGGGTGTATCTGAGTTATCGCCGGGCCGACCTGCCCGCCCCGGAGCCTTTCAACGAAACCGACAATGGCCTGCGGGCCGCATTGCAAACGATGTCCTCGCGCTCACTCGCCCCACTCAACCAGGCACACACCGCAACCGGCGGCGGCATCCTGCGCGATTACCGTCTGGCGGTAGCGGCCACCAGCTCCTATAGCGCGGTGTTCGGCGGCACCGTGCAAGGCGCCCTGGCGGGTGTGGTTCGCATGGTCAACCGCATCAATGAAATCTTCGAGCGCGATATGGGCGTGCATTTCACCCTGGCCGCCGATAACGACAAGATCATCTTTACCGACCCGGCCAATGACCCCTACCTGAGCAGCAGCAACAGCGGCAACACCGACGCTCTACTGGAGCTCAACGTCAAAGTGGTCAACAAGATCATCGGCGAAGATCGTTTCGATGTCGGCCACCTCGTCGACACCGGCAGCGGTGGTGTCGCCGGCCGCATCGGCAACACCTGCCTGGATGGATCCAATGCCGACAACGACAAGGCCGCCGGTTATACCGGCCGCAACAATCCGGTCGGCGACGCCTTCTACATCGACTTTGTCGCGCCTGAGCTGGGTCACCAGTTCGGCGCATGGCATTCCTTCAACGGCTGCGACAGGTCGACCCAGGAAGCGTTTGCCTTCGAGCCCGGCAGCGGCTCGACCATCATGGGTTATGCGAGCATGTGCGGCTCACATGATCTGCAGGCGCAATCGGACACCTATTTCCATGCGGGCAGCCTCGATCAGATCCAGCAATGGATGGCCAGCGAAGGTGGCCGTTGCGCGGTCAAGCGCTTCAACCCGTATCAAGCGCCCTGGATCGACCCGGAATCCATGAAGCGCCGAACGATTCCCGCACTTACGCCGTTCATGCTGAACGTAGTCGCGTCGTTCGGCAATTACTATGCAAAGCGCACCTATATATGGGAGCAAATGGACACCGGTCCGGAGCAAGCCCTCGGAGTAGCGCTGAAGGACGACGGGCAGGGGCCGATCCTGCGCTCCTGGCCGCCCACCACCAGTGCCAGCCGCAGCTTTCCCAGCATGGCCGCGGTACTTGGCGACGAGCCACTGGGCGCCGGGCAGGTCTACCCCGCTACCAACCGCAACCTTAACTTCCGATTGACCGTACGCGACGATTACGACACCCAATCGACCAGCACCAGCGCCGACCTGCGTTTACGCGTCGTCGATACCGGCCAGGCCTTCGCCGTCACCGCGCCCAACGACATCGAGATCTGGACGGCCGGGACCACCAAGTATGTGCGATGGCAAGTCGCAGGCACGAATAAGGCGCCTATTTCCTGCACGGCGGTGGACATTCAGTTGTCGACGGACGGCGGCTATACCTATCTGCGGACACCACTGGCCACCCGGATACCCAACTTCTTTGGACAAGCCAGAGTCACCATCCCCGCACTCGACCGGGACAGCACGCGAGGGCGAGTGAAGGTAAGTTGCTCGGACAATATTTTCTTCGCGGTTTCGCCAACCAATCTCGTGCTGAAAAAGAAATAAGCCAGCCGGCGCCCGTGCTGTCATCGATGCCGACGACAGCACGGGCGCATGCGGCATGCA
>NZ_JAPDPE010000051.1 GCF_026283955.1 Dyella silvatica
AGATTGCTCTAATGCGCCACCTCAGGCCAACGGAACAGCCTGCAGAAGCCGAGGTGAAATGCGGCGAAACCCAGGCTATGCAAGCCGCATAGCAAGATCAGGGCTTCGCCGCTCAGACGATTTAGCTCAAGCCGCACGCACTTTACGTGGCGCCTCGGCACGCACATGAGCCGCGCGCAGCTCGGCCGGATCGAAATCATCGACCGAGATGAACTCGAACACCCCTTCGCGCACGCGCTTAAGCAGGTCGAATTCCGCCGCATTGATCACACCGGCTTGCTGCGCCTCGGCAAGCTGGCCGAAATAATCGTGCGACTTGAACTGACCGGCCTTCTGCGCCTTGGCGAACTTGCGCTCCACCGGCTCGGCGGCGATCACATCCGGCAACAAGGCATTCATGCGGCCAATCGTGTTGTTTGCGGTCGGGGTGAGATAGACCCACTCCATCAAGCGATCGCGCGCCTCGCCGGGTGCGGTAATGATTGCCGCGACGCGACGACCCAGACGATCGGACGGCGGCACTTCGCGACGACCCCACGGGAATACCAGGGCGCGCAGCAGCCAGGATATCGGACGCACCGGGAAATTACGGATCGCCCCATCCAGCGCCATCTGGGTGCGCCACATGCACTCATGGAAGGCCCAGGCCAGCAACGGACGATCCGCCTCCGGACGACCGGTATCTTCGTAGCGCTTAAGCATGGCGCTGGCGATGTACAGGTAGCTCAGCACATCGCCAAGACGCGCAGAGAGCTTCTCTTTGAATTTCAACTTGCCGCCGAGCACGCCCATGAATACGTCAGAGCACAGCGCCAGCGCCGCAGAATAACGATTGAGTTTGCGGTAGTAGCGGCGGGTATACGCATCGCCGGCGCTTTCGCCGATACGCGAGGCGGTCAGCCCCAGCGTAAAGCTGCGAATCGCGTTGGAAATACCGAAGCCGATATGGCCGAACAGGGCGCGGTCGAAGGTTTTCAGCCGCTCGCTGTAATCGGCGATCGACAGCGCCTGCATTTCCTTGAGCACATATGGATGGCAGCGAATCGCACCCTGACCGAAGATCATCAGGCTGCGCGTCATGATGTTCGCGCCCTCCACCGTAATCGCAATCGGCACGCCTTGCCAGGCACGGCCGGCGTAGTTCTTGGGACCGAGCTGCACCGCCTTGCCGCCATGCACATCCATCGCGTCACCGGCGATAGTACGGCCCCATTCGGTGGCGTGGTATTTGGCAATGGCCGACGGCACGGCCGGCTTCTCGCCACGATCCACCGCGGCCGCGGTGGCGCGCGATAGCGCAGCGGTGGCATAGGTGAGGCCGCCGATGCGGGCCAGGGCCTCTTCCACACCTTCAAAGCGGGCGATCGCCAAACCGAACTGTTTGCGCATGCGCGCGTAGGCACCAGTGGAAGCGACGGCAGCGCGCACGCCGCCGGTGGCGCTGGACGGCAACGAAATCGCGCGACCCACCGAGAGGCATTCGACCAGCATGCGCCAGCCATGACCAGCCATGTGCGGGCCACCGATCAAGGTGCTTAGCGGCACGAAGATGTCCTTGCCGTGCACTGGGCCATTCTGGAACGGCACATTCAACGGCAAGTGACGGCGCCCGATCTGCAGACCCGGGGTGGAACGCGGCAACAACGCCAGCGTGATGCCGAGGTCTTCCTTATCGCCCAGCAATTTGTCCGGGTCGTACATACGGAAGGCCAAACCGACTACGGTGGCGATCGGGGCCAGGGTGATGTAGCGCTTATCGAAGGTCAGCCGCAGGCCCAGCGTTTCGACGCCATCGACGTTCTGCTTGCAGACTATGCCGAAGTCGCTGATCGAGGTCGCATCGGAGCCGGCATACGGACCCGTCAAGGCAAAACAGGGGATTTCTTCACCTACCGCCAGGCGCGGCAGATAGTGATTCTTCTGCTCATCGCTGCCGTAATGCAGCAGCAGTTCCGCCGGCCCGAGCGAGTTGGGCACAGCCACCGTCGAAGCCACCGTCGCCGACATTGTCGACAACTTTTGTAGCACCGCCGAATGCGCCAGCGCGGAGAAACCGAGGCCGCCGTACGACTTCGGAATGATCATGCCGAAGAATTTATGTTGCTTGATGAAGGCCCAGACTTCAGGCGGCAGGTCCGCCAGTTCGTGGGTGATCTGCCAGTCATCGATCATGCCGCACAACTGCTCTACCGGGCCGTCGATAAAGGCTTGCTCTTCCACGCTCAGCTCAGGCTTGGGCTGCTTGAGCAGCTCATGCCAATCCGGCTTGCCGGAGAACAGTTCCCCCTCAAAGCCCACCGTACCGGCTTCGAGCGCGGTCTGCTCGGTTTCGGACAATTTAGGCGTGACCTTGGCGAACAGCTTGAGCAAGGGCGCGCTGATTTTCTTGCGGCGGAAGTTGGCCTGCAGCAATGGCAAGGCAATCGCGGCTTCGATAATCAGCAGCAACACCATGGTCCACGGCGCCTGTGCGATCAGGCCGACAATCAAGGTCGTCGCTGCGGCAACCATCGCCCAGGTACGCAGGCTACTGCGATGATAAGCACAGGCACCCGAAGCAATCAGCGCCGCCAGTAGGGTCAGTATCACGGACATCTCAACACCTCTTTACGAGTTATACGGCACCGGCGCACGCATCCACGCCGGCTTGTTCTAACCTAGTTTGGAAGAACGCTCAGGCAGGCTATCCAGGCCTTCGACGAACTTCACGATTTCGTTGGTGAATTCGTCGTTAGCATCGCCTGCCAGCATATGCGTGGCTTGCGACAGCTCGACATGTTGCGCATGCGGCACCAGTTGTAAAAACTCATTGACCGTATCCCGCGACACCACGTCACTGCGGCCACCCGATAACAACAGCAGCGGCGCCTTGACCTTGGCCGCGGCGGCCATCAAGCGCGGCTGATAACGCTCGCTTTCGCGCACCACGCCATCGAGCATGGCCGGATCCCAATGCCAGCGCAGCCGACCATCTGCGCCTTCGCGCAGTAACGGCCGCAGCTGGTCTTCGCTTTTGCGCTCACGGCGCTGCGGCAGGTAGGCAGCGATCTGCTCGGCCGCCTCGGCATAGTCGGCAAAACCGTCGGGATGTGCCTTCATAAAGGCGAGAATGCGCTCGACGCCGGCAGTTTCCCAGCGCGGGGTGATGTCAACCAGCACCAGCGCGCGAAATGGCGGCGGATCGAGCTCACCCGCCATAACCAAGCCCAGCAGACCACCCATCGAGGCACCGACCAGAATCGGCGGCTCGGGCTGCGCCCGCGCCAGGGTCAGCAGATCGCCGACGAATTGCTCCATGTGATAGTCGCCGCCTGGCACCCGCGCGCTTTCGCCATGCCCGCGGGCGTCGAAGGTCACGCAGCGGCAGCCCTGCGTCGCTAAAGCCAAGGCAGCACCCTTCCAGGCACCCCGGGTCTGACCGAAGCCGTGGGCAAACAATAAGGTCGGATGACCAGCGGAATGGCGGACCTCGACGCAGAGATCCAAGCCATCGGCCGTGGTCACGCGGGAGATCACGCTGTCTGGGGAAGCTACAGTAAACATACGGCTGAGTATGGATCTCGTCAGGATGATCGTCAATACAGTACTCCTCAGATCCAGACGCTTTATCCATACTCAATCAATTCAATGAGTTGAATTGATCCGGATTGCAAAGCACGGGACTGGGGCTACCATGCGCGGATGAATGCAAGCAGCAAACCGGAACGTACCCGCCTATCCGCGGAAGACTGGGAAGACGCCGCCCTCCGCCTGATCGCCGAACAAGGTGTGGGCGCGGTCGCGGTGGAGGCCCTCGCGCGCCAGCTCGGCGTCACTAAAGGCAGCTTTTACTGGCACTTCCGCACTCGCGAGGCCCTGATACAGGCTTCGCTGGAGCGCTGGGAACAGTACGGCGAGCGTGAAGTGATCAGCCAGATCGAGGCGATTCCCGACCCTCGCGAACGTCTGCCTGAGTTATTTCGCCGGGTCGCACATGAGCTGCAGCCACACCGGGTCTATGCCGCGTTACTCAAAGCCCTGGATCATCCGCAGGTGGTGCCGGTCATGGCCCGCGTCTCGCAGCGGCGCATGGAGTTTCTCAATACCGCTTATTGCCAGGCTGGCCTGGAGGGTCCGGAGGCGCTGAATCGTGCTCGATTGACCTATGCCGCCTATGTCGGCTTCCTGCAATTGAATTTCACGCTTGGCCTACCCCGCATCAGCCACGATGAATTCGACGCTTACGTAGAGCACATGATTGCCACTCTGATACCCGCTTCGCAGCTCGCCTGAAAGCCTTGTCCCGAGGCGGCCTGCTGCACCCAACCTTGCAATGCCAGTGCTCGTAAACTACCGTTTCTGTTCTTTTTTGCCACAAGACCAGAGAGGAACACATGGCGAGCAAGCTGGAGGCGCTTGAGCGCTGGGTTAACGAGGTTGCCAAGCTGACCCGCCCGGCGCACATCCATTGGTGCGACGGCTCAGATGCCGAATATCAGACCCTGGTGCAGCACATGCTGCAGACCGGCGATCTGATAGAGCTCAATCAGCAGACCCACCCCGGCTGCTACCTGCACCGCTCAAATCCTTCCGATGTTGCTCGTGTCGAGCACCTCACCTTCGTCTGCACCGAGACCGAAGAGGATGCCGGCCCGAACAACCACTGGATGGCCCCCAGCGAAGCGCACAGCAAGATCGACGCGCTGTTCGACGGCTGCATGCAGGGCCGCACGATGTACGTGATCCCCTACTGCATGGGCCCGATCGACTCGCCGCTGGCACGCTGCGGCGTGGAAATCACCGACAGCCCGTATGTCGTCGCCAATATGCGCACGATGACCCGCATGGGCGCCGCGGCCCAGGCGCGAATCGAACGTGAAGGCAGTTTCGTCAAAGGTCTGCATTCGACCGGCGAACTGGACCCCGAGCGCCGGTTCATCATGCATTTTCCGGAAGAGCTATCGATCAAGTCGTTCGGATCGGGCTACGGTGGCAATGCCCTGCTCGGCAAAAAATGCCACGCACTACGCATCGCCAGCTGGCAGGCCAGGAGCGAAGGCTGGCTGGCCGAGCACATGCTGATTGTCGGCATCGAAAATCCACAAGGCGAAACCCATTACGTGGCCGCTGCATTCCCATCGGCATGCGGCAAGACCAACCTGGCCATGCTGATTCCGCCGGAAGGCTACCGTCATGACGGCTGGAAGGTATGGACCATCGGCGATGACATTTGCTGGATGCGCCCGGGCGACGATGGCCGCCTTTACGCCATCAACCCTGAGGCGGGCTTCTTTGGCGTGGCTCCCGGCACCAGTGCCTCGACCAATGCCAACGCGCTTGCCAGCGTGGCGCGCGACACCATTTTCACCAATGTTGCGATCACTGCCGACAATCAACCCTGGTGGGAAGGCCTGGCCGGCACGCCGGTGACAGATTGGCGCGGACGCCCCTATGACCCGGCCAACGGCCCGGCGGCGCATCCCAATTCACGCTTTACCGTCAGCGCCAAGCAATGCCCAACCTGGTCGCCGAAAGCCGAAGACGCCCAAGGCGTGCCTATCAGTGCCATCGTCTTTGGCGGCCGCCGTCCCTCGCTGGTGCCGCTGGTGTTGGAAGCACGCGACTGGACTCACGGCGTACTGCTTGGCGCAGCCATGGGCTCGGAAACCACCGCTGCCGCCACCGGTGAAGTCGGCGTGCTGCGCCGTGACTCGATGGCCATGAAGCCCTTCTGCGGCTATCACTACGGCGACTACTTCGCGCACTGGCAGTCGTTCGATAAAGCCGGCGCCAAACTGCCGAAGATCTTCCACGTGAACTGGTTCCGCAAAGGCCATGACGGCAAATTCCTGTGGCCCGGCTTTGGCGACAACTTACGCGTGCTGGAATGGATGATTGCGCGCATCAAGGGCGCAGTCAGCGGCACGGAAACAGCCATCGGCATCGTACCTGCGCAGAGCGAACTACGTACCGCCGGGTTAAACCTCGACGCCGCAAAACTCGACGAACTGCTCGATGTCGATCACAGCGGCTGGCAGACCGAGTTGGCAGCTATTGGCGAGTACCTGCACAGTTTTGGCAAACGCCTGCCCAAGTCGCTGCATACCGAGCAGCAACGCGTCGCCGCCGCCCTCGCCGATGCGATGACGGCAACACCGCAGGTTGCCGCACGATCCTGAGTCGAGGAAACCAGGAGCCGGGCCGCATCGCGGCCCGCTCCGCATGGCGATAATGGCAGGCACGCTCTAAACCCTTGCCGCCACTCCTGCATCCAAGCTGGCAAGATGATCGCCATCAGCCCCGCCACCGGACCTGCAATGCCGCCTGCGCCCGCCGCAGAAATCAGTGATACCGGTGACGTGCAAGCGGCAGCTGCCGGTGATCGCCTGGCATTTCAGCGACTGTATCGACTGCATGTGGATCGCATTTACGGCGCGGTCTACCGTTTGTCCGGCTATGACCATGCACGCGCCGAAGACCTGACCCAAGACGCCTTTGTGCGTGCGTGGCAGAAGCTTGCAGGCTTTCGACACGAAAGCGCCTTTAGCACCTGGCTGTACCGGCTGGCGGTCAACGTGGCACTGATGGACATCCGTGCTCGCGGCGCCGACCCGGTCCACATGATGGACGAAGACAACCTGCCCGAGCATGGCGAAACACCGTTCTGCGCCGCCGAGCGGGAAGAGTTGGAGCAAGCAATCGGACAGTTGCCGCCACGCGCCCGTGCTGTACTCGTGCTGCATGACATTGAAGGCTGGCACCACGACGAGATCGGTAAAGAGCTCGGCATGGCGGTGGGATCATCAAAGGCCGCGCTGCATCGTGCGCGCAACCTGTTGCGAAAGACATTGGGAGAAAGCTCATGAACGAATTTGAATGGCGTCGCCAGATGCGCGCCCTACGCGAGCCAGTCTCCCCGGCACGGGATTTGTGGTCAGAGATCGATGCCAAACTGGATGCCGCTGACGCCGTGCAAGATACCTCAGCACCCAGCGCATCGTCGCATCGACGCCGGTGGTTGCTCGCTGCCAGCATTGCCGGCCTGGTCTTGCTCGCTGGCGGCATGGTGCGGCAGCTAAACCAGACACAGCCCTCACCGGCCACATCGTTAACTGCCACCACTCCAGATAACGCGCGCTGGAAGCCTACCGATCCCCGACTGGCAGGCGCCGCGATCCAACTTGATGCCGCAAAAATGGAATTGCAGCAAGCCATGCAACAAGCACCCGGCTCGGTGGCCCTCCAACGTTTACTTGCCCGGACTGAACAACAACAATCTCAGTTACGCCATAGGGAACATCAGGCCGGCTAAGCCCCAAGGAACATCACCATGAAAATCACCCGCCATCACTCACTGCTGCTTAGCCCCCTGCTGCTCTGCCTGTCGATCGGGTCGGCCCTGGCCGACACCCCGATCAGCCTCAGCCACGACGCCACTCCCAACGTGCGCGTGAACATCACCAATATCAAAGGCACCGTAACCATCACCGCCTGGGATCGTAACCAGGTGCAGGTGAGTGGTCGTCTCGGCGACGGTGCAAAACAGCTGGCCATCAACGGCAGCAACAGCAACATGGATATCAGGATCGAGCCCCAGGGCAGCAAGTCCGGCTGGTTCAACTGGAACAGCGATACCGCGATGGCATCGAGCACCCTGGATCTTCGTGTCCCCAAGGGCGCCTCGCTCGATGTCGAAGTGGTCAGCTCGCCGATCGCCATCGACGGTATCGACGGTGGCGAGATCAAGGTCAACTCAGTCAGCGGCAAGGTGCGTATCAACGCACGTACGCCATCGCTCAACGTCAACAGCGTCAGCGGCAACCTGGAGCTCGCCGGCCGCGCCGAAAGTGTCTCACTGCAAACCGTGAGCGGAGACATCCTTGCCCCTACCGTTGGCAGCAATGCCGATCTGCAAACCGTATCGGGACGCATCCGGGTGAATGGCGGCCCGTGGAAGCAATTGAAATTGAGCACCGTCTCTGGCGATGCCCAGCTCACCGGCGGGCTTGCCCCTAACGGCAACATCAATATCGACAGCATGAGCGGCGACGTACAACTGCAGGTGCCCGACAGCCTTTCTGCCGCTATTCACGCCAACAGCTTCAGCGGCGATCTGCGTAGCGACTTCGGCACACCGAAAAAGCTCGAACACGGCCCCGGCAGTGAGCTCGAAACGACCGCCGGCAGTGGCAACGGCAAGATCAACGTCGAAACCTTCAGCGGCGACTTGCGCATACGCAAAGGCGATTGATCGGGCCACGCCTGGATAAGCGCACCCTGCCGGTGCTGAGCGATGGATGGCTGAACTGCAAACGCGCACCGGGCGCGCTACCTACCCGTCAGAGGTCTTGGTGATATTGCACGTAGGGAGTGCGAGACTGATCCGGCTCCGGCCCTGTAGGGGTGTTCACCCCAGATCCGGATGACCACACGTTCTGGGCACCGATACTCAACTCGCCCTGCCAAGGCAGGCGCCAGGTGACGCCCAGGTCGATGCTTCTCCAGCGTTTATCCGGGCTATAGCTGTTTCCGGGGCTACCCGCGTCAGGTTGCATGGTGCGACCCACAATCGTGCCGCTCAGCGGACCGCGATCCACCCCAAAGCTCAAGGCCTTTTGATCCAGCGTACTGAGACCGAGCACATTGCCGGACAATAAACGTATCCGACCAACGCTAGCGCCCAGGTCGATACCGCTCTTGCTATCCAGTGCCAGACGGCCGCGGGCATTGAGCTGGGTACTGCTATCGAAACTGGACAGACCATTGACGCTCGGCGCCAGGCCAGGCAACAGCAGGCGAGGCAAGGTGGCGCTGTTGGGCGTGCTATTGGCCCCCAGGCTAAGCCCGATGCTGTAGCCGCCGCCGTTGTAGGTGGCACCGACTTCACTGCCGATGACCCGCGGTACGCGATTGTTAATCCAGGTGTGCTCGCTGAAACCGGCATGTGCCTGAAGACCTTGGCTCAACCCGTATTGCACGTCGGTAGACTTGGTTTTGGCGGCGTCCGGTGCATGAAACGCCATCGGCGCATCGCTGCGCTGGATTGCCGTCATGGTGTCGCTGTCGGTCTTGAGCGTCAGCATGCGGCCGTCAGCCCCGCGCCATAGCGGCAGCGCACCCGGATCGACCTGAACTACTTGATCTACCTGGGGTTTTAGCAACCGCTTGGTGACGATGCGCGAATCGCTGGTCGATGACTGCCCTACCGCAATAAGCGGCATCAGCAGTATCGGCAATGAAAGCAATAGGCGGCGCATGGGCGTCAGTGATGGATTCCGGCAAGTAATAGCTCTAGTCTCGCTCCCCTCAGAGTCGAGACTGGCCAAAATACTAGCACATTTTACTTTTTACTAACAATGGATGTGCACAAGCTTTTTGGGGTGCCCTGGAATGTGTTCTGGCGCACATTAGCCTCTCGATCACGACGTCCGTTTTACGTGCGGAAGGTCAACGACAAAGCCGATTTGACGCTATATAAGGTCATTTCATCGACTACGCATGGACTGGTCAGCGCCCGATGAGTTCCATGCCAAACAACATCGCTCATTTACCCGCAGCTCCCTCGGACAACAACACCCCGGTGTTGCATGCTGCGGTGGAGCGCCTGTTCCGGGCCACCGATGCAGTCAGTGTGCTCGAAATCTGTGAAACCTTGCTGACAAGCTCCGGCATCGCTGGGGCACTGTACTGGCGCGGATCGAGCGATGAAGTACCCCGGCCCGATGACCCGAACCACCTGGATCTGGCGGAAGACCCCCAGGGGCTGCGCATGCTGGTCTTGGTGCTGTCCGAGGATCCGCTGCCGCACCTTCTGCACGAGCGACTGCTTTGGCTAGGCCGACTGGCGTCCACCCGGCTACGCCAACTGGCGGAGACCTCACGGCTCTACGAGGCTATTTCACGCCTGGCGCTGGCCGAACGATTACAGCGGGCGCTGTATGCCATCGCCGAACAAGCCGGTGGCGAACACAACATGACCGAGATGATGCCGTCGCTGCATACCATTCTCGGCAGCCTCATGTATGCGGAAAACTTCTACATTGCGCTGTATGACGTCGCTGGCGACAGCGTACGTTTCCCCTATTACGTCGACACCATGGACAAGGACCCGCCGTCGCCCGAACAAAGCTTCCCCTTGCAGGAGATGCGGCATAGCCTGACCTGGCACTTGGTTCGAGGCGGCCAGGCGATCATGGGCTCGGTCGACGAGCTGAAGCAGCAGCTGGGTAACCGTCTTTCACCGGTCGGGCCCAGCTGTGAGCACTGGCTGGGAGTGCCCCTGCTGCGCGAAGGCCGCGTCGTCGGCGGTATTGCCATTCAAAGCTATCGCGCGGATACCCACTACACCCAGCACGATCGCGAACTGCTTAGCTATGTGGCGCAGCATGTTCAAACCGCCCTGGAACGACGTGAAGCCCATGCGGAACTCGAGCGCCGGGTCACCAACCGTACCGCGGCGTTACGCGAAGCCAACCGAGTGCTGCGCCAGCAAGTACTGCAACGCCAGCGTGGCGAACGTCTGCAGGCAGCGCTGTTTCGCATTGCCGAACTGGCCAATGCCACGGAAAGCCTGGATAACTTCTATGCCGCCGTTCACCGGGTTATTGGCGGGCTTTTGTATGCGCGCAATTTCTTTATTGCCCTGCTTGACGACGAACGCAAGCAACTTACCTTCCCCTACTCAGTGGATGAGCAGGAATCCTCACGCCCTCCGCGCACCCATGGCCGCGGCGCCAGCGAATATGTACTGCGGCACGCAAAACCACTGCTGGCCGACCCCCAGGAAATCGAACGCCTCTGCCAGATCGGCGAGATCGGCCAATTCGGCGCCCGCTCAGTCTGCTGGCTGGGCGTGCCCTTGATCTGGAACGATTGCGCCATGGGCGTACTCGCCGTACAAAGCTACTCACCCGAACATACCTACGACCAGCGCGACCAAGAGCTGCTGACCTTCGTCGGTTATCACGTCGCCAACGCATTGCAGCGCAAGCACACGGCCGAATCGCTAAAACAGGCGTATGCCAACCTCGAACGCCGAGTGACTGAACGCACCCGCGCCTTGGCGCTAGCAAACCGCGATTTACGCGAGCAGATAGCCGAACGCGAGCGGGTCGAACGCCGCCTCAAGTACGAAACACTGCACGACTCACTCACCGGCCTGCCCAACCGTACCCTGTTGTTGCAGCGGCTGGAGCAAGCCTTGCAGCGCTTCCACAGCAACGCGCAGGAACTGTTCGCGGTGCTGTTTATTGACCTTGACCGCTTCAAGGTCATCAACGATTCCGTCGGCCATCTGGTGGGCGACGACCTGCTATTCCAGGTCGGTGGCCGCATTCGCGCCTGCCTGAAAACCCGTGACGTCGTCGCCCGACTCGGCGGCGACGAATTCGCGGTGCTCGCTGAAGGCGTTACCGATGTGCGCATGGCCATGCTGATCGCCGAACGCATCATTCACGAACTGCAAGCACCTTTCCGGCTCGGCGCCAAGGAAATCTTCACCTCGGCATCGATCGGCATCGCCCTGCCCGGCCTGCACTACCAGCGCCCGGAGGAACTACTGCGCGACGCGGATGCCGCCATGTATCGCGCCAAAGATGAAGGCAGGCACCGCGCCGCCGTCTTCGACGACCGTTTGCGCCGTGAAGCGCTATCGCTATTGGAAATGGAAGGCGACTTGCGCCGCGCCCTGAGCCGCAATGAGTTCGTCCCGTTTTATCAACCGATCGTGGCCCTGGAAGATGGCCGCACGGTGGGTTACGAAGCCCTCTTGCGCTGGAAACACCCTGAGCGCGGCTTGTTGACCCCGAGCGAATTCTTGATCGTGGCCGAAGAAAACGGCTGTGCCGAAAACATCGACTGGCAGATCTTCGAGCAAGTCTGCGCGCAGGCTGCCGCGCTGGCTGGCACAGAGGGTTTTGTCAGCATCAATGTATCCGGCCGCCACTTTCGCTCACCCGACCTGGACAAGCGCCTGCTCGACCTGCTCAGCTCGCACCACCTGTCGCCACAGTGCCTGCGCATCGAGGTCACAGAGCGCGCCTTGCTGGAGAATCCTAATCAGGTCAAACGGATACTTGGCCATTTGCGCGACCACGGGGTCGGCATTGCGCTTGACGATTTCGGCACCGGCTACTCCTCGCTCAGCTACCTGCACCAATACCCTATTGGCACACTGAAAATCGATCGTTCGTTCATTACCGAGTTGCAACGCGAAAGCGGCCAGGGGATTGCCGTCGTGCGCGCCATCCAGGTGCTGGCGGACTCCCTGGAAATGCAGGTGATCGCCGAAGGCATTGAAGAAGAAACACAACGGCAAGCCCTGCTACAAGTGGGCTGCCGTTATGGTCAGGGCTTTCTGTTCGCCACACCCAAGGCGGCGGATGCCTGGCTTAAAGGGCCACGCGCCCCGTCGTGGTAACCACAAGCCCCCCCCCATCAGGGGTGCCCATCACTGCGGCGTGGTTGGCGTTTCTGCCTTGTGCGTGATGCTGAGCAAGTGCTCGGCATCGATACGATCAAAGGTATAGCGCTGCGCACAAAACTCGCAGATCACTTCGATTTCGCCGTCACGGGCTTGCAGCGTCGCCTCCACTTCGTCCCGTCCCAGCGAACGCAACATCGACTCCACCCGCTCTCGCGAGCAACTGCAGCCGAAAGCCAACGAGCGCGGCTCAAACAGGCTTATCGACTCTTCGTGATAAAGCCGATACAGCAGTTGCTCGGGCGCCGTGGCCAACAACTCCTCGGTACCCAGGGTGGCGGTCAGGTGCTGGATGCGCGTCCAGGCGTCCTCATCCTCCACCGCATCGTGCCCACCCTCGTCGGGCAACTTCTGCAGCATCAGCCCAACGGCATGCTCGCCATCGGCAGCCAGCAAAATCTTTGCCGGCAATTGCTCGGATTGGCTGAAGTAATTTTCCAGCGCACTGGCGATATCGGGATGCTGCAAATCGACCAGGCCCTGATAGCGCTGACCGCGTTCGATCTGGCCAATGGTGATCGCCATGACCGCCGCAGGCAACGAAGCCAGGTCAAGCGGCTCCGGCAACGGATCATTCCAGCGCGCCAACCCGCGCAGACGGCCCTGGTCGGTGCACTCGGTGAACAACAGACGCAACGCACCCGCACTCTTGAGTTCCACCGACAGCGAGCCATCGAGCTTGATGTTGCCGGTTAACAAAGCGCTGGCCGCCAAGCTCTGACCAAGCATCGCCCTCAGCGGTGCGGGGTAATCCGCACGACCCGCGATATCACGCCACGCCACCCCGAGCCGCACCAGAACACCGCGCACGCCGGCCCGTTCAAGTAAAAATCGATGCAGCACGTCTTCGACAAACACGGTTTCCACGTTTAGACCTCACTTGAACCAGGCGCTGGAGATGGGGACGCTAAGCCCTTCGCGCAACCTTAAGCCCACCGGGGACGGGCTCTATATACTGCCGCGATCATCAGCCACCTGCAGCCATGCCCCTACGACGATCATTATTCACCCGCCTGCTGCGATCGCTTGCGCTGCTGGCGCTCTCTTGGCTGGCGCTTAGCTGGCTGATCGTACTGGTGTTGCGTTTCGTGCCGCCATGGACCTCGGCGGTCATCATGGAACGCCAGGCCAGCGCATGGCTGCACAATGAACCCAATTTTCGCCTGCAACATCATTGGGTGCCATGGTCGCAGATCTCGCCTTACGTCCCTTTGGCGATGGTCGCCAGCGAGGATCAAAAATTTCCGTTCCATCATGGCTTCGACGTTGATGCGATTCAGGATGCGCTGGACGCAGCCGATGATGGCAAGCGCCTGCGCGGGGCCAGCACCATCAGTCAGCAGACCGCAAAAAATCTGTTCCTGTGGAATGGCCGAAGCTTTGTACGCAAAGGACTGGAAGCCTATTTCACGGTACTGATCGAATTGACCTGGCCGAAACAGCGCATTCTCGAGGTGTACATGAATCTGGCCGAGTTGGGCGACGGTGTGTATGGCGTCGGCGCCGCCAGTGACGTTTACTTCAACACCGTGCCAGCCCGCCTGAGCCAAGCTCAGGCCGCCAGGCTTGCCGCAGTTTTGCCGAGCCCGCGCCGCTTCCGCGCAGACCGGCCCAGCGCCTATGTACTAGGCCGCGCCAACTGGATTCAACAACAGATGCAGCAACTTGGCGGCCCGGCGTATCTCGAAGGCAAACAACGAACCAGCGCGCCAAGGCAACGTTGAGCGCGCCACGCGCCACGCTCGTACCCGCGATGCATTAGGATCTTGCGACCTTTTGCCCCGACCGCCCGCATGCCTCAGCTCACCGTCGTCGTCCCTGCCTACAACGAAGCCGCCGTACTCCAGACGTTTCACCAACGGCTGACCCAGGTTCTCGACGGCTTGTCGATCGAGTGTCACGTGCTTTATGTCGATGACGGCAGCAGCGACGCCACCTGGGCGATCATTGAGTCGTTGCGGGACAGCGACACTCGCACCGGCGCAGTCAAGCTTTCGCGTAATTTCGGTAAGGAGGCGGCGTTGACCGCGGGCCTGGACCAGGTGACCGCCGGTGGAGCCGTCGTTATCGATGCCGACCTGCAAGACCCGCCCGAGGTGATTCCTGCGCTGATCGATCAATGGCAGGCCGGCTACGACGTCGTTTACGCCACACGCACCATCCGCGAAGGCGAAACCCGCTTCAAACGCTTCACCGCCGCCACCTTCTATCGCAGCATGGAGCGGTTGTCAGATACCGCGATACCGCGCGACACAGGCGATTTCCGGCTACTTTCGCGGCGCGCCCTCGACGCGCTCGGCCAGCTGCGTGAGCGCCAGCGCTTTATGAAAGGCCTGTTCTCCTGGATCGGCTATCGGCAGATCGCCGTGCACTATCAGCGCGAGCCGCGCCAGGCAGGCACCACAAAATGGAATTACTGGCGCCTGACTCAGCTGGCGATCGAGGGCATTACCTCATTTTCCAGCGCCCCACTGCGCCTGGCTACCTGGGTAGGCCTGCTGTCGGCTGGACTCGCTTTTCTTTACGGCCTGTGGGTACTGGCCAAGTCACTGATCTACGGCGATCCGGTGCACGGCTATCCCACGCTCATGTTGGTTATCTTGTTTTTAGGTGGCGTACAGCTGCTGGCACTTGGCGTCATCGGCGAGTATCTCGGCCGCAGCTACGCCGAAAGCAAGCAACGGCCACTGTATTTCGTCGACCAACAACACCTTCCCCGAGCGCGGCATTAAGCGCTTGTTTCCAGGTGTCGAATGACTTCACATCCAGGCTACACGGGACCGACCCAGCAGCGCTAAACTGGCTCTTACGCGGCCAGCTCGCGGCCGAAAGAGAGGCTAAGCATGCGCCAGGTCAAGCATTTGCTGGAAAGCAAGGGAAGCCAGATCTATGCCATCGCACCGGAGGCCCCGGTGCTGGAAGCCATCAAGCACATGGCCGAACATCGTGTTGGCGCGCTGCTCGTAATGCGGGGCGAACAATTGGTCGGCATCGTTTCGGAACGTGACTACGCGCGCAAGGTCATCTTGCAGGGCCGCTCCTCGGCTCAGACCACCGTCTCTGAAATCATGAGCAGCCCGGCACTTACCGTCACCGCCGATACCGATGTCTTCGACTGCATGCGGTTATGTACGAATAGCCGGGTCCGCCATTTGCCGGTGGTGCGCGACAACACCGTGATCGGGGTGATCTCCATTGGTGACCTGGTTAAGGCCGTGATCGATGCTCAGGCTGAAGAAATCGAGCACCTGCAACGCTATATCGCCAGTTAAGAAGCGGGGATAAGAAAACCTTCAGCAAGGACCCGGCTAGGTCCGCACAGAGGCGGGGCCCAGGCGTGGCAGCCCCCATCGCGTCGCCCATTCCTTCAAGCCTTAACCGGATCGCCATCCTGCCCAGGCAGCAGGTCGGGGGATTTTCCTGCGCGCTGTGAAATCCACGCCGCGACACCGGAAACGCCAGCGCCAATCAATGCCATGCCAGCCACTGGTACGCCGAGCTTACCGAGCAAGCTGACTCCACTGCTCACCACGACATCGCCAAAACGCCAGATCGCGGTTTCGATGAAATTTTTGCCCTTGTAACGCGCCTCGCGCGGCACTCTCGTATACAAGGCATCAACCGCCGGCTTTGTCATGCCATAAGCAAATCCGCGCGATCCTGTAACGATGACTGCCAGTATCGGCACCGAATAGCCCAACAAAGCGATGTCGCCAGCGCCAAGCCAGACCGCCCCCAGCAGCAGAACCATATTGACCAGGGCCGGCACCACTAACCCACACACCGCGCCATGTCGTATCAAGAGCCACCGCGTGAGGCTCAATTGCAGCACTGCGCCGAGGATGTTGGTCACCAAATCCAAATCGTTATAGAACGCAAAACGCCCAACGCTATCGGTGAAGTGTGCCTTGGCATAATCGGCAAGCAACGCATTTGCCAATGTGCCGATGCCATCACCGAGCAATATCAAAATCGCCATATAACGTAGAAACGGCCGTGACCACACCTCTTTGACACCCGCCCATAGCGAGCCACCCATCGGTTCGCCACTGCCTGCAAGGCGCGCCCGCGCCCCGGACAACCGCAACAGCAGCGCCAGCGCCAGAAGCAATGCCACCGCCGATATCACCAGCAGCGGCGCCACGCCGATCAGCCGCACCAAGTATCTGGCCGCCGTGGGACCGAAGATCGCGCCAACCATGCCTCCAAACGCAATCAGCGGAAAAACCTCTCTAGCCTTCACGCTGTCGAAGATGTCGGCCATAAAGCTCCAAAACAGCGACACCACGAACAGATTGAACACGCTGACCCAGACATAGAACACCACGCCCAGCGTGCGCGCACCAATCCGGTCTTGCGCCATAAACAGCGGCACAAAGGCAATCAGGCACAAAATAAAGAAGCTGTAGCTCCAGCCAAGCAATTGCTTGCGCGGAAAACGCGCCACCAGCATGCCAAACACAGGGGTCAGCAAAAGCATGACGCCGAATATCACCGCATAAAACAACGGTAGCGACTGCGACCCAACCGCACCACCCAGCTGATCGCGGACCGGCCGGATAATGTAATAGGCCGTCATCAAAAAGAAAAAAGCCAACACAGACAGAACCAGGGTTACGTTTTGGTCCGTTACCGCACGTCGATGGGTACTCACCAGTCGTATCCGCGTATACCCACCGTGGGGCGCCGCAAGACTAGCATGGGCTCGGGGATGCTTAGATTCGGCGGCGGCAACATGATCTTCAGAAGGCTTGCAGCCGTGCTGCTCGGCGCCGGGAGGGGCGGCCATCTTGGTAAGCCGGATGCGCCAGGCCGCGAGCTTGCCTGACCCCCTCGAAAGATTGCATCCGTGAGGCCTGACCATCCGCCCAGCTGTCTTTGACAGGCCGATCCCACAGCCAGTCAAGCGGCTACCGGCAGGCTGCAAGCAGATGGCTACGGCGACCGGTCTCCCTTGAACCGCCTTTCCGTTGTAGCGGGACGCGAAGTGCAAGACAATCGGCACGAACCATTCCGACGTGTTCGAGTCTATCCAAGCACTACATTCCATGGCGTACCATCACGCCAAACGCATAATCTTAAGGCCCCATGCCGTTTCGCACCCTTTTCCTGCTGATCGCTGGCGCACTGGGTCTATCCAGTACCGCTTCGCTCGCTCATGCGCCCGACACCGCAGAACCCGCCGCACAACATGCCGTTAGCGCAAGCCAGCAGCTCCCGGCAGATCGGGTCAAGGCCACGCTCGAGGCCTATACGCTATGGCTCGACCGACTTGAACAACGCAATGCCGTGGCCGGTCTCGCCACCGCCATCGTGATTGACGACAAAGTCGTCTACGAACACACCCTAGGCTATGCCAACGCCGCCACGCGCGAGCCGATAACCCCCGATACGGTATTTCGCCTTGCCTCGCTTTCCAAAGCTTTCGCTACCGCCCTTACCGGCGTGCTGGTCAGCGACGGTAAGTTTGACTGGGATACCAAACTGATCGACGTGCTGCCATTTTTCAAATTGAAAGATGCCCAAGCCGCCAACCAGGCAACCGTCCGGGACATTCTGGGGCAACGCCTTGGCTTGCCGCGAAATACCTACGACAACATGCTCGAGGGCAATATCTCGTACGAAGAACTGGTCCGGAAGCTCGACGAGGTCAACATGACCTGCGGCGTAGGCCAGTGCTACGGCTATCAAAACATTGCCTTCAGCCTTATCGGCGATGTGATCTATGCTCAGACCGGCGACTTCTTCTACCGGCAGGTGGACAAGCGCATCTTCTTTCCGTTGGGAATGAAGACCGCCAGTTATGGCCGCGACGCGCTGGAGTCGAGCAAGAGCTGGGCACGCCCGCACCGCGCCGCCGGTGCAGGCAACTGGACGCCTTTTGAGCCGAATGAAAGCTATTACCGCGTAGCTCCTGCCGCCGGCGTCAACGCCAGCCTGCACGACATGGAGCAATGGCTCATTGCCCAGATGGGTGGCCGTCCTGACGTCTTGCCGCAGGCTCTGCTGGACACCATGCACACTTCAGAGGTCACGACGCCGGTCGAACTCCGCTCCACGCCCTGGCGGCGCGAGCGCCTTAGCGATGCGCATTACGCGCTCGGCTGGCGGGTCTTTGAATACAACGGCGAGACACTGATCTTTCATGCCGGCGCGGTCGAGGGTTATCGCACCATGATCGGCTTCTTCCCTAGATACCACGCTGGCGTAGTGACCATGTGGAATTCAGCGGGCCCGATGCCGTCCGGCCTGATGCCCATGGTTTTCGACAGCCTGCTCGGCCTGCCCCATGTCGACTGGGCCGAACTTGAAAGCGAGCCGGTAGCCAAGGCCGCTGCCCCGAAGACAAAAAAAGCCAAGGGCAAAACCAAGGCCAAGAGCAAAGGCAAGCGTAACCGCTAAAGCGTCGCCGCACGCGACCTCCCTGCGTGCATGTACCTGGGCCAGAGCGCTCCGGGCCAGCCTTAGCCCCTAAGCTGGCCATCCCTATGATGCCCCGCCCCGGACACACTCCGGGGCGGCTTCCGCTGGAAGGCTTAGTTCAACTTGAACTCAATGCGCTGATGCCGCTCCGACGAGATCGGCGTGCCATTCTGCAGGGCGGGCTGATACTTCCAGCGGCTGACTGCATCGATCGCCGCGCGGTCGAATACATGGCGCGGCTGCGCATCGATCACCTTCACCTCACCCACGCTGCCATCGGCACCAATGATGAAGTTGACCTCCACCCACCCCTCCTGGCTAGAGCGCATGGCCGAGGTCGGGTAACGCGGCGGAGAGTTTTTCACCAGCACGGCGGCACGGGTCTGCGAACCGTTACCGGCGGTATCGTCGGAGGCGGCTGCAGCACTGGTCGCCTGGCGCGCCTCGGCTTGCTGCTGTTGGGCCGCACGTGCCTGCTGGGCCTTTTGCTGCTGTTCCGCCAGCAAGGTCTTCTGCTCAGCCGCCTGCTTTTCAGCAGCAGCCTTGTCCGTAACCGCCTTCTGCGCCGCCAGCTGCTGCTGTTTTTCCTTGTCCGAGGCCAGCTGCTGTTCGCGGTCCAGCAATTTGCGCTGAGCATCCAGCTTGGAACGGAGAATCGTCAGCGTGTAGTTCGCCGGATCGGCCTTGGCGAGCAAGTCGATCTGCCGCTGCGCCTCGGGAAAGTCGCGGTTGTTGACCGCCTGTTCGGCCGAGTTGGCGCCAAAAGGGAAGGTCTCACGCAAGGCATCGGTAGCGACCTGATTGCCTGGCTGCTTCTCCAGTGCCTTCAGATAGAACTCGAACGCATTGTTTCCGGCCGGAGCCAGCAGACGCTGTTCATTCATTGCCTTGCGAGCTTCGGCGAGCAGCTGGTTAAGGCTCATCGCCGCGACATTAGCCGGTGCCGGGGCCGCCACCCGATCAGCCGCTACCGGCGTGGACGGGTGTCCACCGGAGTCGGTCATGACCAAGTCTTGATGAGGCTTGATGATCAGAAACCATGCAGCGGCGGCAAGCGAAGCTATGACCGCAACAATGGCAATGGCAACGGGCCGTACGGCCCCCCGCGCGTAACGACGCGCATGACGGATGTTTCGGGTATCCATGGTCTCTCGCTGAGTGGCACCAGATACCCGCGCTTTTTCCCCCTGTAAATCCAGGAGCGGAGAACCTCCCCAGGCTCCCGCGGCGCGGATGTGCGAAAGGTACCCGCAAAGCGGCATCACGGCAAATGCACGGGACTTCACAAAAACCGCCACCGGCCTAGAGTAGACCGCCTGGCGCATGAAGACTGGGGGTGCTCCAGGCTTATATCGCCTGAATTATCCCTCCCCAGAAACGAAGCGTCCCGGCAAGCCGGGACGAATCGCTTTCGAAGTGCCCTCCCTGCGCTGGGCACCGCAGGGAGAGAAATCGGTACATCTATTAATTGTAAGCAGTAAGTCGAGCTTACTTCTTCGAAGCCTTGGTAGCTTTCACTACTTTGGCAGCAGCGGCTTTCTTAGCCACCTTTTTGACAGCTTTCTTCGCAGCTACTTTCTTGACGGCAACCTTCTTGACCGCAGCTTTCTTGGCGGCAGCAGGTTTCTTCTTAGCAGCAACCTTCTTTACAGCTGCCTTTTTGACAGCCTTCTTAGCCGCCGGCTTCTTGGCGACTGGTTTCTTGGCGACCGACCGCTTCGCAGCAGCCTTCTTCGCAACAGTTTTCTTGGCGGCCTTTTTGGCGGCCGGTTTCTTGGCAGTGGCTTTCTTGGCAGTGGCCATAGTTCGTCTCAGCTCCTCATCAGTTGGCAGTGGTTGCCCAGTAAAAGCGTGCAGGAACGCCTCCACCAGCAAATCGCTGTTGGTGGCGTGCCGAAGATTGTTCACTTGACGGCGGGTGCGCTCGTCAGAAAGAAGCCGCAGTACATGCAGCGGAATTGAAACTGTGACCTTGCGTACCGCGCCGGCTTTTTCACCGTGCTCGACGTAAGGTTTGATGAATTTAGATGACGCCATAACACCCGTTCCCCGTGATCTGAAGCGAAAGCTATTCCTGAAGAATTCTACTGTCAATTGATTTTAGCCATGAAATCAGTAAGTTTCACCAACTTTGATCATGGCGGCGCGGGCAGACCATCAGCCAATCGATCCATAAGCCAGCAAAAATATGGACGGCTATACCACTAAAATTTTTTTCATGAGACATTCATAAAAGTCCATAAAAGTGCTTAAAAAAAGCCTTTTTATGAATAAAATCAATCTAAGGAAAGATGCCTGAGCGCACCAAAAACAGGCTTCAAAAAAAGCGGAAAAACTGAAGCATTTCAGGGCTTCTGGCGGATGAACAGAACTCAACTGAAATCTTCCGCCGGAGCACCCAAGGGCACGCAAAAAACGCTCGACGATCACCTCAACGAGTTTTTTGACGGCACGACGGAGCAAGGTGATCGCCCCTCTGAGCACGCCTCATCGAACGCAAAAATGGTCGCGATCTTCTACCTCGACGGCATCACGACAACATCACACGCGACCGAAACGACTTCGCCAAAGGCTGACTCGGCGCACCGGCAAGGCCTCTCTTTTACGCTCAGGTGTTGTGCCGTTGCATGCACTGGCCTGAAGGCGCCATCCCTTCAGAGCGATGCCCTGGATCAGGTCATCCGCCACACATCACCGGACGCTCCGGATGCCCGCGAAACACATTCCATGACGGCAATCGCACCAGCTGGCGAAGCTTGAGCGGCCAGGACCGGCAGAAACGTCGACGGCCGCAAAGGCGGCCGTCGACAAGTACTCACAGCGTGATCAGGGTGCTTAGTGATCTTCGTTTTCGATCACTTCGGCATAAGCGTCGGCGTCGAGAAGATCGTCCAGCTCGGCCTTGTTGCTCGGCTTGACCAGGAAGATCCAGCCACTTTCGTAGGCATCCTCGTTGATCGTCTCGGGGGTGTCGTTGAGCAGTTCGTTGACCGCCAGGACCTCGCCGGAGACCGGTGAATAGATGTCGGAAGCGGCCTTGACCGACTCCACCACGGCAACGCCATGGCCGGCCTGGATGCTGGCGCCGACTTCCGGCAGCTCCACATAGACCAGATCACCCAGAGCACTCTGCGCGTGATCAGAGATACCGACACGAACGTTGCCGTCGTCTTCGACACGGGCCCATTCGTGGGATTTATTGAATTTCAGATCGCCGGGGATCTCGCTCATGCTAGGGCTCCTAGGGGTAGGCGTTCGAGGGGTGCCGATGGTGGCGGCAAATTGTACTTGACTAGGCTTGCGCTGCCATCTGCATCGCAGGATGGCAGCCGCAAGGGATAGAACCGACTAGATACCTTCTTGCGGCTTGCCGTCACGCACGAAGGGATATTTCACTATCCGCACGGGGACCTCGCGGCCGCGGATATCTACACGCACATCGCCCGGCTCACCGGCCGGACTGCGCGCAAAGGCCACGGCCTTGTTCAAGGTAGGAGCGAAGCTGCCAGACAGGATCTCGCCCTCGCCATTGGCGGTGAGCACCTTCTGCTCGTGTCGAAGCACGCCCTTTTCGTCCAGGACCAGGCCAACCATGACTCGCTTCACACCCTCGGCCTTCTGCTTCTCCAGTGCCGTGCGGCCGATAAAGTTACGGCCCTCGTCCAGGGCGATGGTCCAGCCAAGATTGGCCTCCCATGGCGACACCGACTCGTCCATGTCCTGGCCGTAAAGATTCATGCCAGCCTCCAGCCGCAAGGTGTCGCGAGCGCCCAGGCCAGCCGGAGTTACACCCACGGCAAGCAACGCCTCCCACAAGGCCACCGCGTGCTCAGCCGGCAGAATGATCTCGAAACCGTCTTCCCCGGTATAACCGGTGCGCGCAACAAACAGCGGCATCCCATGCGGCCCTTGCGCCGCGGCGGCCGCAAACTTGCCCAGCTTTTCGATCCGGGTGCGATCGACGTCGTGCACCAGACCAAGCACCTTGGCACGCGCATTCGGCCCCTGCACGGCGATCATGGCAAACTCGGGGCGCTCCTTGACCTCCACCGCGAAAGCCTTGGCCTGCAATTCGATCCATGCCAGATCCTTCGCCCGGGTGCCAGCATTCACCACCAGACGGAAATGCCCCTCGTCAAAGAAGTACACGATCAGGTCATCAATCACCCCACCGCGCTCGTTGAGCATGCACGAATACAGCGCCTTGCCCTGAGCCTTGAGCTTGTCGACGTTGTTGGCCAACAGGTGCCGAAGAAACTCCCGGGTACGCGCCCCGTGCAGGTCAACCACCGTCATATGCGAGACATCGAACATGCCGGCGTCGCGCCGCACGGCATGGTGCTCTTCAATCTGCGAGCCATAGTTGATCGGCATATCCCAGCCGCCAAAATCAACCATGCGCGCGCCGAGTGCGCGGTGGGTGGCATTAAGTACGGTCTTCTCAGTCATAGCGGGGACGCCTGATGTAAACGGGCATTATCACCGGCAGATCAATGCATTCCAAGCCGCCCACGGCAACTCACTCGGTGTGCTGTTGCAAGCATGAGGCATACCACCTTCAGTCGCTTAGCCGTCTTGCTGCAACCCGGCTCCAGCCAGCAGGTGATCCACCACTTGCTCGGCAAGCTGCTCGGCACGCGTGCCATGGGTCAGCAGATGCAGATCTGGCCGCTCGGGGATCTCATAAGGCGAGTCGATGCCAGTGAAATTGCGGATCGCACCGGATCGGGCCTTCCTATAGAGCCCTTTGGGATCGCGCCGCTCACAGTCCTCCAGCGAAGTATCGACAAACACCTCAATAAACTCATCTTCGGTGAACAAGTCACGGGCGAATCGGCGCTCGTCACGGAAAGGAGAGATCACGCAGACCAGCACAATCAAACCGGCATCGACCATCAGATGAGCAACCTCGGCCACGCGGCGCACATTCTCTACCCGGGCCTCAGAGGTAAAACCGAGGTCCTTGTTGAGCCCGTGACGCAGATTGTCACCGTCCAGCATATAGGTGTGATAACCCAGCGCATGTAAGCGGCGCTCCACCAGATTGGCGATGGTGGACTTGCCCGCGCCGGATAAGCCCGTGAACCACAGGCAGCGCGATCGCTGCCCCTTGCTGAGACTACGCGCCGCCTTATCCAGATCGAAGTGTTGCCAGTGCACATTGGCCGCACGGCGCAGGGCAAAGTCGAGCATGCCGCAGGCCACCGTGGCATGGCTTTGCCTATCGATCAGGATGAACCCGCCCAGCGTGTGGTTAGTAGCATAGGCCTCGAACGCGACCGCATGATCCAGATCGATATTGCAGTAACCGACCTCATTCAGATCAAGACGCCGTGCGGCAAGCTCAGCCTGGGTATTCACGTCGACCTTGTGCTTGATCGATGTCACCCGCGCAGTCACCGTGCACGTACCGATCTTTAGCCAATACCTGCGATTGGGTAGCAGCGCCTCCTCGCCCATCCACAGCACATGGGCAGCAAATTGATCGGCCACAGGCGCCGGACATGCCACGTCGGCAATGACATCGCCACGGCTCACATCGATCTCGCGGTCCAGCGTTAGCGTGACTGCCTGCCCTGCCACCGCCTGCTCCAGGTCGCCATCTGCAGTCACAATGCGCTCAACCCGCGCCCGCTGCATGCCTGGCTGCACGACGATCTCGTCGCCGACCATCACGCGTCCACCGCAAAGGGTGCCCGCGTAACCGCGAAACGACGGATCAGGGCGGCTGACCCATTGCACCGGCATACGAAAATCCGTCGGCTCCGCCATCATCGTTTCAACGGATTCCAAGGTTTCTAATAGGCACGCCCCCTGGTACCAGGGCATGCATGCCGAGCGGCGGCCGACATTCTCACCGGTCAAAGCCACCACCGGCAGCTCGTGCACGGTGGCAATACCTAAACTTTTCGCCAGTGCCCGGTACTCGGTGGCGATGGCCTGGTAGATATCCTCGCGAAAACCGACCAGATCCATCTTATTTACCGCCAGCACCACCTGACGGATACCTAGCAAGGCGCAGATATAGGTGTGCCGTCGCGTTTGCGGCAATAGCCCTTTACGCGCATCGACCAGCACCAGGGCGAGCTCAGCGTTCGAAGCACCAGTAGCCATGTTGCGGGTGTACTGCTCATGCCCCGGGCAGTCGGCCACGATGAAATTGCGATGTGCCGTATGAAAATAGCGGTAAGCCACATCAATCGTGATGCCTTGCTGCCGCTCCGCATCCAGCCCGTCAGTAAGCAGGGAGAAATCGAGCAAATCCGGCACATCGGCATGCCGCCGCCGACTGTCGCGAGCCAGTGCTGCCAGTTGATCGTCAGGCACCATGCCGGCGTCAAACAACAACCGCCCTAGCAGGGTGCTCTTGCCGTCATCGACGCTGCCGCAGGTAATGAAACGTAAAAGGTCATTCGTGTCGTCAGCCGCCAGAGCGACCGATGTCGTGTCCGTCCTCGCCATCAGAAATAGCCTTCCTGCTTCTTGTGCTCCATCGAGGCGGCCGCATCGTGATCGATCATCCGGCCCAGCCGCTCGGAGCTGGGGGATGCCGTCATCTCAGCCATGATTTTTTCGATCGTATCGGCGCTCGACGCCAGCGCCGCAGTCAGCGGATAGCAGCCCAGGGTGCGGAAACGTACCTCACGCATCTGCACCACCTCATCCCCACGCAAGACGAAGCGATCATCGTCGACCATGATCAACGCACCATCGCGCTCCACCACCGGGCGTGGCTTGGCAAAGTACAGCGGCACCACTGGGATGTTCTCGCGCCGGATATAGCGCCAGATATCCATTTCAGTCCAATTCGATAGCGGAAAGACCCGCACACCTTCGCCCCTGTGGATCTGCGTGTTGTAGGTGTGCCATAGCTCGGGGCGCTGATTCTTGGGGTCCCAGCGATGTTGAGCATTGCGGAACGAGAACACACGCTCCTTTGCCCGAGACTTTTCCTCATCGCGCCGAGCACCGCCGATGGCGGCATCGAAACCGTACTTATCCAGGGCCTGTTTCAAGGCGGCCGTCTTCATGACGTCGGTATATATGGCAGAACCGTGGGTCAGCGGGGAAATGCCCTGGCGCACACCGTCTTCATTGCTATGCACCAGCAGCTCCATATCGCCCGCCATGGCCACTTGATCGCGAAAAGCAATCATTTCGCGAAACTTCCAGGTGGTATCGACATGTAGCAACGGCATCTGCAAACGCGCTGGGTAGAAGGCCTTGCGCAGTAAGTGCAGCAGAACCGAGGAGTCCTTGCCAATGGAATACAGCATGACCGGCTTCTGAAAAGATGCCATGGTCTCGCGAAAAATATGGATGCTCTCCGCCTCAAGGGCATCCAAGGGGGATCGTTGGGATATATCTCGCTTCACAAGTTTCCTGCCACCATCGCGGTCACTACAGCATTACCCCTCGCAGCAAAGGGCTCGTAAGGCTTGAGGTGCTTAGCCCAAGTTCGTCAGAGTGTCGCAAACTCGCAGGGTCCATACATAGCAGCCCCGCCTCAACCGGCCCACATGCGGACGTCCCCGCTTCACACCTATATAAACCAGCCGGTACATTAAGATGCCCCTCATGAGCACATCGATGGCGACTGGAAGCGCACAACTTGATGCCCACATTCAGCCGCCATGCTTGCGTATTGCGGGCGATTGGACCTTGGCGCACTACTCCGAGCTAGAACACGCCATCGCCCCACTCGCCACCTCACTCGGCGCAGATGTCAGTATCGACCTGAGCCGACTCGGCGCGCTAGATACCGCCGGTGCCTCCTTATTAGTGTGCCTGCTTGGCGCCAAACGATTGAGCGCGCTGGCTCGTGAGGCAACTGACTTGCCCGTAGCACAACGCGCCTTGCTGCAGACCGTAGGCACAGCAATGGATGCCTACCACGAACCGCCCAAGCCATCCCGACCGTCAAGCGTGACCGTGCTGCTGGAGCGGATCGGGCGAACGGTTGCGCATGTATGGCGGCAACAGCTCCAGTTGCTTGGCTTTATCGGCCTGACGCTGGAAACGCTGGCACGTAATCTGTTACGTCCACGTCGCTGGCGAATCACCTCGCTGGTCTCACACGTAGAGCAAACCGGGCTGGATGCGGTACCTATCGTCGCCCTGCTTACCTTCATGGTGGGTGCCGTGGTGGCCTTTCTCGGTTCTACGGTGTTGTCTGACTTTGGCGCTACGGTCTACACCGTGGATCTCGTCGCCTTCTCCTTCCTGCGTGAGTTCGGGGTGCTGCTCACGGCGATTTTGATGGCCGGCCGCACCGCCAGCGCCTTCACCGCCCAAATTGGCTCGATGAAGGCAAACGAGGAAATCGACGCCATCCGCACGCTGGGCCTGGACCCGATTGAATTACTGGTGCTGCCGCGGGTGCTAGCCTTGTTGGTCTCGCTGCCGATGCTGACCTTCGTTGCGATGATCGCCGGCATTGTCGGTGGTGGGATGGTCTGCGCGCTGGTACTGGATATCTCCCCGGCGATGTTCCTGACCCTGCTGAAATCCGACATCGAGGTGCGTCATTTTCTGGTGGGCCTGGTCAAGGCACCGGTATTCGCCTTTTTGATTGCCGTCATCGGCTGTCTTGAGGGTTTTAAGGTCGGCGGTAGCGCCCAGTCGGTTGGCGAACATACGACCTCCAGCGTGGTGCAATCCATCTTTGTGGTGATTCTTATCGACGCACTCGCCGCCCTGTTCTTTATGGAGATCGGCTGGTGAACACCATGACAGCCCAGCCAGCCGAAACCGTCATCCAGGTACGCGACCTGACCAATCGCTTTGGTTCGCAGACGGTACACGAGCATCTGGATCTCGACGTGCGACGTGGCGAAATCCTCGGGGTGGTCGGTGGCTCGGGCACCGGCAAATCGGTTTTGCTACGTACCATCGTCGGCTTACAACGCCCTACCGCCGGGCGTGTGCATGTGTTTGGTGAGGATTTGCTCAGCCTGCCGCAAGAGCGCCGTTCGCAAATCGAACGCCGCTTCGGCGTGCTGTTTCAGAACGGCGCCTTGTTTTCTTCGCAAAACGTGGCCGAAAACATTGCGATGCCGCTGATTGAGCATGCCGGCCTCAAGCGTGCCGCGGCCGAACGCCTTGCGGGCGTCAAGCTGGCATTGGCAGGCTTGCCAGCGGGCACCGAACATAAATACCCCTCCGAACTTTCGGGCGGCATGGTTAAACGCGCCGCGCTGGCCCGTGCCTTGGCGCTGGACCCGGAAATCCTTTTTCTCGATGAGCCCACTGCCGGCCTTGATCCGATCAGCGCGGCGGCTTTCGATCAGCTGATCTTGACCCTGCGCGATGCGCTGGGGCTTACCGTATTTCTGGTTACCCACGATCTGGACACGCTTTATACCGCCTGCGATCGGGTCGCCGTGCTGTCGCAAAAAAAGGTACTCGTGGTGGATCGGCTTGATGTCGTCGCGCAAACCGACGACCCGTGGATTCAGTCTTATTTTCACGGCCCTCGCGGCCGTGCCGCAGAACAGGCTCATGAGCAGATTCGTCAGCCTCAGACACTCAAGCAACAAGCGGCCCGCATGCCGCCCGAGGTGAAGTGACATGGAAACACGTGCCCATTATGTGCTCATCGGCCTGTTCACCGTGCTCGTGGTGCTGGCCGCCTTGCTATTCGGTCTTTGGCTGGCCAAATCCAGCGCCGACCGCCAGTTCAGCGACTACGACATTGTCTTTAACGAAGCCGTTACCGGTCTCTCAAAGGGCGGCACCGTGCAATACAACGGCATCAAGGTGGGCGATGTCACTCAGCTCAAGCTCGATCCTAAAGACCCTCGCCGAGTCTTGGCCCGCATTCGCCTGGCCGGCGATACCCCGGTACGCCAGGACACGCACGCCAAGCTCGCCCTGACCGGCGTTACCGGCATGGCCATTATCCAGCTCAGCGGCGGCTCCCCGGACAGCGCACCGCTTACCGCACCCGACGGGGGCATCCCGGTGATTACCGCCGATCCATCTCCACTTACCCGCCTGCTCACTAACGGCGAGGATCTGATGACCAATATCAATGAGGTCGTTGCCCGCGCCAGTCAACTGCTATCGCCCGAAAACGTCGGCCGGATCGACCGCACGCTCGATCATCTGGACAAAGCCACCGGAGTCATCGCCGAGCAGCGCGAAGATCTGCGCCAACTATTGCAGCAGTTAGCCCAGGCCAGCAAACAGGCGAATGCCACCTTGGCGCAAACCGAGCAACTCGCCAACAACGCCAATGGACTCATTAATAATCAGGCGCGCAGCACACTGGATAGCGCGAAGAATGCAATGGCCTCGCTGGAGCGGGCAACGGCCAGCATTGATCACTTACTTAATGACAATCACGACGCACTCAACGGCGGCCTGCAAGGACTGAACGAAATCGGCCCTGCTGTACGCGAATTACATGATGCCGCCGGCTCGCTACGCAATATTTCACGCCGTTTTGACGATAACCCGGCTGGATTCCTGCTCGGCCGTGACCGCAGCAAGGAGTTCGTACCATGAGAGTTCGCGCCATCAAACCAGCCATCCGCGCACTGTGCTATGTGGTTGCCATCGTCCTGTTTGTCTCTGTGACGGCCTGCTCGATACTGCCCAAAGCCGAGTCACCAAGCATCTACCGCCTGCCGACCACGCACCTGTCGCAAGCCCAGGCCAAACCGTTGACCTGGTCGCTACGCATCGATACACCGCAAGCCGAGCAGATGATCGATAGCGCGCGCAGTGCCGTGCTGCCGGAGGGCGATGTGATCAGCGTTTATCAAGGTGCCCGCTGGAGCGATCGCGCACCGATCCTGCTGCGCAACCGATTGCTGGATGCATTCCGTGACGATGGTCGCATTGCCGCCCTGAGCAGCGACAATGCCAACCTGCAAGCCGACTACGCCCTCACCGGCGATTTGCGCTCATTCCAATCAGAGTATCGCGATGGTCAGCCGGTCATCGTGATTCGCTACGATGCGCGTCTGGTCCGCACCAATAATCTACGCATCGTGGCGGCGCACAGTTTTGAAATTCGCGAACCGGTCAACGGGCGCGCTGTACCTCAAGTGGTCAGCGCCTTCGGCAAAGCCTGCGACACGCTGAGCAGCCAAGTGGTAGCGTGGGCCGGGCAGCAGCCGTAACTCCTCACCGTTTGTGACCGGGCCGGGCCCTACTCTTATAAGTATGTGCAGAACTAACGCGATGAATGGATATACCGGAAGGTTAGATTGATCCGCGCCCCCACCGCCGCAGTCACTTTCGGCAAGCCATGCTGGTAAAGCTTTTGGGTGTCTCCACTCATGCAAAGCAAGCTCCCATGGGGAAGTTCCAGCGCACGCACTTCGCGTCGTGCCGCCACGGCGACGCGCGGACGAAAGCGGAAAGCACGCGTAGCCCCCAGGCTTAACGAAGCAATCACCGGACGCACCCCCAGTTCTGCCTCGTCATCACTATGCCAGCCCATGGAGTCGCGACCATCTCGATAGAGATTGGCCAACACACTATTAAAGCGTGCCTCACACGCAGCCTCGACCCGTACTCGCAACGAGTCCAGCAGCGTAGTCCAGGGATGTGGCTCGAAACGCGTCCGCGAATAGGTATAACTTGCGTCGGGATCACCGATCCAGCAACTGAGCCGCGGCGAATCGACCTCACGGCCAAAAATGCGAATGCGATGGGTCTCCCACGGGATCGACCCACGAAGCTCATCCAGCAAGTCGTCTGCCTCGACCTCACTCAGCCAGTGCGCCGCCAAGCGCAGTTCGGCGCCGGGCAAGGGGACGCTCTGTAGCCGCTGAGCTTGCACATCGCCAAACAGGCTCACCTGTCACCGTCCACGATTAAGCGATGACCGGATAAGTCGGTTCAGCATCCAGAGTGGCTGCGCAAACTGCGGCCAACTCCAACAGGCGCAAGTCTGAGCCACGGGCCCCGACCAACTGCAAACCGATCGGCAACCCGTTGCGCAAGGTCCCCATGGGAATAGTCACCGCCGGGCAACCGGCCAGACTGGCAAAGCTGGTGAGATCGGCCTGCGAATCAGGCGCACGCACACCCAACGGAAAAGCGCCTTGCGGGGTAGTCGGCATGACCAGTACATCGACTTGAGCAAATAGGCGACGCATCTTCAATGTTGCCGCATCCAGCACGCGATCAGCCACAGCGTAGTCGGCGGCACTTTTGCCGGCGGCATAAGCCAGCATCTCACGGAAGCGGTCCGAGACGGGGTGCTCGGTGTCCGCCAGATCTTCGGCAAACGTGCTGAGCATTTCCGATTCCATCAAGAGCAAACCGGCGCGGCGGGTGCGGGCAAAGTTCCAGTCCGAGAAATCCACCGTGCGCCGCTCGCCCAACTCCCGCGGCAGCTTGGCCAGCGCGGCCTCGAATACTTCGATGACGTCAGGTTCGACCCCCACGGCAGCCAGATCCGGCAGCAGCCCTGCGCGCAAATGGCCCGGCTCCCAATCCGGCGGCGACAGCGCCACGCGGCGGCGGCGCGAGCGCGCATCGTCAGCGTCATAGCCCGCCAGCACCTGCAATAAAACGGTGAGGTCATCCACACTTCGGGCCAGCAGCCCCACGGCGTCCAGCCGGCGCGCAGCTGGCGTCATGCCGCGCGCGGACATTTCGCCATGCGTCGGCTTGAGCGCATAGACGCCGCAGTAGCTGGCTGGGATGCGGATCGAGCCCAGGCTGTCGGAGCCCACGGCAACCACGGCCAGCCCAGCCGCCACCGCAGCCGCGGCGCCCCCCGAGGAGCCGCCAGTGCAGTAACCATGCCGATACGGGTTATGGGTCGGCCCAAAATGCGGGTTATCGGTCGTCGCCCCCAACGCCCCTTCATCCATTTGGGTCTTACCGATCAACACCGCGCCTGAGGCGCGCAGCCGCGATACCACATGCGCATCTTCCAACGCTGGCTGTTTACGCCCGGGCAAACCGGCACGGGTTGGCCAGCCAGCCACATCGAAATTGTCCTTCAGCGCCAGCGGAATACCATCGAGCCGGCCAATGACCCCATCACGGCGCCGATGCTGGGCAGCGGCAGCCTGCTCCTGCATGAGTGCCGGACTCAGGCCAACATAGGCATTAAGTTGCGGATTGATACGCTCAATTGCGTTCTGATAGGCCTCAGCCAGGGGTTGCGGCTGCACTCGCCCCATCGCCAGCCAGTGAAGTAGCTGGCACAACGTGGCGCGACGAAGGTCGATATCGGCAATCGGCGGCGTAAAATTCATAGTGACTTCCCTGCGGACTCGGCACGATTATCGCCGTCTCGCGCGAAGTGATTGCAAGCCGTGACGCAACACGCGTTGCCGCATGGCCCGCGAAACCGGACAATGGCCGCCTGATCTGAATGTCCGCCGCCATGAAGCGGTCGATGCGCCCCGCCACCGCCAGCCGAGATAATGCCCGCCATGAGCGAACGCGAAACGATGGAATATGACGTGATCGTCGTCGGCGCGGGCCCTGCTGGCCTGTCGTTCGCGATCCGCCTCAAACAGCTCAAACCCGATACCAGCGTGTGTGTGATCGAGAAAGCCTCGACCATCGGCGCCCAGATTCTCTCGGGCGCGGTGATTGAGCCACGGCCGCTAGACGCCCTGCTGCCGGGCTGGCGCGACAACCCGCCGCCCATTTGCATCCCCGCTGGCGAAGATGAGTTCTGGTTGCTCAGTAAAACCGGCGCGCGCAAATTGCCGGTGCCGCCCGGCATGCATAATCACGGTAATTTCATCGTTTCACTGGGCGCCATGTGTGCCTGGCTGGCGCCCCAGGCCGAGGCGTTGGGCGTAGACGTATTTCCCGGCTTTGCCGCGTCGGAAAGCATCTTCAATGAAGACGGCTCCGTCGCCGGCGTACGCATCGGCGATATGGGCGTGGCCAAAGACGGTACGCATAAGCCTGGTTACACCCAGGGCATCGACATCAAGGCCAAGGTCACCGTGCTGGCCGAAGGCGCGCGCGGCCATTTGAGCAAGCAGCTCATCAAGCACTTCGAGCTGGATAAAAACAGTGACCCGCAGGGCTACTCGATCGGTATCAAAGAGTTATGGCAGGTACCCGCCGGTCGGGCAACACCGGGCAAGATCGTGCACAGCTTTGGCTGGCCCGCCGACAACCACACTTACGGTGGCAGCTTTCTCTATCACCTGGATAAAGATCGCATCGCACTGGGCTATGTCAGCGGACTCGACTATAGCGACCCCAACTATCAGCCATGGGAGGCCTTCCAGCAGTGGAAAAACCACCCCATGGTCAAATCGCTGCTTGAGGGCGGCACCGTCCTGTCAGCCGGCGCACGCGCCATCGTCACCGGCGGCTATCAATCGCTACCCAAGCTGGACATGCCTGGCGCGCTATTGATCGGCGATACCGCCGGCCTGCTCAACGTTCCCAAGATCAAGGGTACCCATCAAGCGATCAAGAGCGGCATGCTGGCCGCCGAGCACCTTGTCGCGACAAGCCTCGACCCGGCCGGCTTCGATGCCAAGCTGCGCGGCTCCGATGTGATGTCGGAGCTTAAGAAAGTGCGCAACATCAAGCCAGCCTTCAAAAAGGGTTTGTGGTTCGGCATGCTCAATGCCGCCTGGGAAACCGTCACCAACGGTGCCTCGCCATGGACGCTAAAGAACAAGGCCGATTGGTCGTCACTGCACAAGCTTGGCGAATGCGAGGAGCCCAAGCGAGACTACGTGCAGCGTGAGCTCGCTCCGCGCGACCGTCTGGCTGGTGTCTACTTCGCCGCCACCGAACACGACGAAGATCAGCCGATTCATTTGCATGTCGCCGACACCTCGATCTGCGTGACCCAATGCGCCGAGGAGTACGGCAACCCCTGCACCCGCTTCTGCCCTGCCAACGTCTACGAAATCGTCGACGACCCCACGGCGGATAACGGCAAGGGCAAACGCCTGCAGATCAACGCCGCCAACTGCGTCCACTGCAAAACCTGCGATATCAAAGACCCCTATCAGATCATCAACTGGGTAACCCCGGAAGGCGGTTCGGGGCCGAATTATCAGAACTTGTGATCGCATGAGGATGCC
>NZ_JAPDPE010000052.1 GCF_026283955.1 Dyella silvatica
GCATGGTCACCTTCACCCACCTGCCCTACGCCTATGCGCTGGAGCGAGGTCGCGCGCAAGATCAGTTATTGCAGCAGTTGCTGCAAGGGTCGACCGATGTCAGCAGCATCGACTTGAACGCCGCGGTTGCCGCCGTGCAATCCAGGTTGCCGCCGCTGCCCAACCTGCGCCATGGATGAAACCCTGCTCGCCGCTTATCGGGCCACCGATTATCGGGTGCGCCTGGTACAGGGCGGCTGGGCAAGTATCCGCATCGAGCAACCGTTGCCCGCCGCATTGCATGTGTTGATCGGCGCGCAGCACTGGGGCTTTGTCACCGCCTGGCATCCGCGCTCACAGCAGCTACCCCGACTGCCCAATCGGCTGGCGCAGCGACAACTATTGGCTGATCTAGGCGCACTAACGGAGGCGATAAGGATCCGTCCGGCGCTCGGCGTGGGTATCCACGGCTGGCGAGAACCCAGCCTGCTGGTGATCGGCCCCACCCCCGAGGCACTGGACACACTAGCCAGACACTACCGACAAAACGCCTATGTCTACGGCCTGGGCCGCGATCTTGCCCGCCTGCGCCAGCTTTAGCGGCAGTGCGCCGCATGGACAAGCGCGGTAAGCATTGCGGACAATCGCCCGGATGACGGTCACCACCTTAACCGCTCCGCTTCTGCTCGAAGCGCGGGCCTTGTCTTTCTATCGCCAGGACGAGCCGGTATTCGGCCCGCTGGACTTTCGCCTGCATGCCGGCGAAGTGGCCTTGGTCGAAGGAGACAATGGCAGCGGCAAAACCACCTTGCTGCGAGTGCTGGCCGGATTGCTGCACGTCGATGAAGGCGAGCTGCGCTGGCGCGGCGCCCCTTGGCAGCGAGATGCCTATAGCGGCGAAATCCTGTTCCTCGGCCATCATTTGGGCTTGAAGAGCGATCTCAGCGCACGCGAGAACCTGGCTGCCGCCAGCGGCCTTTACGGTACGCGCGACAACAGCCATCCCGACGGCGTATTGGCGCAGATCGGCCTGGCAGGCTATGAAGACGAACCGGTACGCCGCCTCTCTGCCGGGCAGAAAAAGCGTGCCGCGCTGGCTCGCCTGTTGCTGCTGCCCGCCACGCTTTGGCTGCTGGATGAGCCTTATGCCAATCTCGACCGTATCGGCATTGAGCTAGTCAATCGCCTGGTCGAGCAACATGCAGCCCGCGGCGGCGCTGCCTTGATCACCAGCCACGGCGCCGTGAGCTTTCTCAGCGGCGAACCCAAACGGATTCGTCTGCATGCATAGCGCCACATCGAAGATGCATACGTCGGCGTCCCGCTTCAAAGCAGCGGTCAAAGCAGCGGTCAAAGCAGCATGAGTCAGCCATCGCTCGCCAGCGCCTGCACCGCCGTACTCCGTCGCGACCTGACCCTCGCCTGGCGGCGCCGTGGCGATATCGCCATGCCGGTGTTGTACGCACTCATCGTCACCACGTTATTCCCGTTCGCGCTGGGGCCAGAAGACGCGTTACTGCAGCGCATTGCCGGTGGTGTCGTTCTGGTCACCGTGCTACTGGCCATGCTGTTGGCACTGGACGCTATGTTCCGCAGTGACATCGAAGATGGCTCGCTGGAACAACTGGTGCTGGCCCCGCAACCGCTGGCGCTGATGCTCGGCATGAAAATTCTTGCGCATTGGCTGGGCACCGCATTGCCGCTGATGGTGGCCGCACCCTTGCTGGCCGGCATGCTGCACCTGCCTACCGCGGTCATGCCGGTGCTGCTGCTGGCGCTGTTACTGGCAACCCCGCTGCTTAGCCTGCTTGGCGCTGTGCTGGTGGCGTTGACGGCCGGTACGCGACGCTCTGGTATGCTGCTGGCCCTGATGCTGCTGCCACTGTGCGTGCCAGTGGTGATCTTCGCCGCCGGCGCGGTTGCCGCGGCTCAACAGGGGCTGCCATGGCTTGCACCTATCGCTTGGCTAGGCGCCGCGTTGGCACTGGCCTTGGTCCTGGCGCCGCTGGCTTGTGCTGCTGCCCTTCGCATTGCTCTGGACGCATGAGGCCTTATGGCTAACTGGATCCCACTCTGGTTGCACAAGCTCGGCTCACCGCCGATTTTCTACCGCTTCGCGGGGCTGCTGCGCCCGTGGATGCTGGCGTTCGCCGTGCTGCTGGGTGCGGTCGCGTTATACGGCGGCCTGGTATTGGCCCCGCCTGATTACCAGCAAAGCGATGCTTATCGAATCATTTTCATCCATGTGCCCAGCGCCTGGATGAGCTTGTTTATCTATGGAGTGATGGCGATAGCCTCGTTTATCGCCCTGGTCTGGCGGATCAAGCTGGCTGAAGTGGTGGCCATGGAGTCAGCCCCCATCGGCGCCGCTTTCACCTTCATCACCCTGGTCACCGGCTCGCTGTGGGGCAAGCCGATGTGGGGCACCTGGTGGACCTGGGATGCCCGGCTGACCTCGGAGCTGGTGCTGCTGTTTTTGTACCTGGGCGTGATCGGCCTGTACCACTCGTTTGAGGATCGCCGTCAGGGTGCTCGGGCCGCCGCCTTTCTCGCCATCATCGGCATCATCAACGTACCGATCGTGCATTTCTCGGTGAACTGGTGGAACACCCTTCACCAGGGGTCGACCATCCGTATTCTCGGTCCGTCCAAAATGAGCGGCGATATGTTGTGGCCGCTGCTGACGATGATGGCGGCAACCAAGTTTTATTACCTCGCCAGTTTGTTCGGTCGCGCGCGCGTGGATCTGCTGGCGATGGAAAGCGGCAAGGACTGGGTGCGCAAAATCGCCGAAGACGAGGCCGCGCCATGAGCTCGTTCTTTGCGATGGGCGGATACGCCGCTTATATCTGGCCCGCCTATGCGGTGTTTTTTATCGTGTTGATCGCCGACTTCATCGCGCCATCGCTACGTCGTCGCCGCAACCTGCGCGAATTGCGTAGCCGCCTCGCCCGTCAAACCGCACGTCAAGATCGCGTGACCCGCACTCCGCCAGCTTCGTCTTGAAGCCAGCCGCCATGAGCACACCATGAATCCCACCCGCAAACGCCGGCTTACCCTGGTTCTTCTGATTTTCGCAGCCGCAGCCGTGGCTATCGGGCTGACCGTGTTCGCGCTGCAGCAGAACATGAATTACCTGTTCACTCCAAGTCAGATACAAACCGGCCAAGCGAACAGTTACAAGACTTTTCGTCTCGGCGGCATGGTCAAGGCCGGCTCGATCCAGCGCAGCAGCGACTCACTCAAGGTCACCTTCACCGTGGTCGATGCCAGCGGCAAGATGCCGGTCGAGTACACCGGCATTCTTCCCGATCTGTTTCGCGACAACCAATCGGTTATCGCTACCGGCCATATGGACAACGCCCACTTCATCGCCACCGAAGTACTGGCCAAGCACGATGAAACCTACATGCCTAAAGAGCTGAAAGACGCGATGGCCAAGGCACATGAAGGTAAGAAGGTCGATGAAACCGCCGCAGGAGAAGCCGGCATGGGAAACCGATAAACCACCATGTCTGATCGCCTGCCCTATCCACGGAGCGTCTTTGCCATGCCCGCACCGCACCGCCACGCTGCTGTCCATGTTCCACTGCGGATGCCTGCTCAATGACTCCCGAACTCGGCCAACTCGCCCTTATTCTCGCCTTGCTGCTGGCCATGGCGCAAAGCGCATTGCCGCTGTTTGGCGCCTGGCGCAATAACCGCGCCTTGATGGCGGTAGCCCGACCAGCGGCCGCGGGCCAGGCAGTATTCGTGGCGCTGGCCTTCGGCATCCTGACCTGGGCATTTTTGCAATTCGATTTCTCCGTTCGCTACGTCGCTGATAATTCCAATCTGGCGCTGCCCTGGTATTACCGCATTGCGGCGGTTTGGGGGGCGCATGAAGGTTCGCTGCTGTTGTGGATCTTCATCCTCAATCTGTGGACGGTGGCCTTGGCCGCCTTCAGCCGGCATCTACCTGAAGTGTTCGTCTCGCGTGTGCTGGGTGTGCTGGGTCTGGTCGCTGTCGGCTTTCTCGCCTTCATCATCTTTACCTCCAACCCCTTTGGACGGCTGCTACCGATGCCGCCTGACGGCGGTGATTTGAACCCAGTGCTGCAAGATCCCGGCATGACCTTCCATCCGCCCGTGCTCTATATGGGCTATGTGGGTTTCTCGGTGGCGTTTGCGTTCTCCATCGCGGCGCTGCTCGGCGGCGAGCTGGAACTGGCCTGGGTGCGTTGGGCACGACCCTGGACCAATATCGCCTGGGGCTTTCTCTCGGCAGGTATCGTCGCCGGCAGCTGGTGGGCCTACGCCGAGCTGGGCTGGGGCGGCTGGTGGTTCTGGGACCCGGTCGAAAATGCCAGCTTCATGCCGTGGCTGGTCGGTGCCGCCCTGGTGCATGCACAAGCGGTGACAGAAAAACGCGGCTCGCTGCGCGCATGGACCATCTTGCTGTCGATCTTCGCCTTCTCGCTGTCGTTGCTGGGCACCTTCCTGGTGCGCTCGGGCGTACTGACTTCCGTGCATGCCTTCGCTTCCGACCCCAAACGCGGCCTGTTTATTCTCTGCTTCCTGGTCATCGTGGTAGGTGGCTCGCTACTGCTTTATGCGCTGCGCGCACCCAAGGTCGCCGGTGGCAAACCGTTCGCCGTGGTCTCGCGTGAAACCGCGGTCCTGATCGGCAACCTGATGTTTACCGTGGCAGCCGCCATGGTCTTGCTCGGCACACTATTCCCCTTGATCGGCGACGCGCTGAACCTGGGCAAGATTTCGGTCGGCCCACCCTACTTCGGCTTCCTGTTTACCCTGCTGATGCTGCCGGTGGTGTTGCTGATGCCGTTTGGCCCGTTTCTACGCTGGGGCAAAAGTGACGTGCCACCCTTGAAGCGCCTGTTGCTGCGTGCCGGCATGGCGGCCGTAGCCTGCGCCGTCGTCGCTGCCTGGGTAACCGACGGCCAGGGCAAGGCCATCGCTGGCGTGGCCGCCGCGGTGTGGTGTGGCTTCGGTACTCTGCTTTATGTGTTCAAGCGCTGGCGTGAGATGCCCCGCGGTCGCCGTTACCCTGCTGAAATGGCCGGCATGCTGCTGGCGCATTTCGGCGTCGGCGTGTTTCTTGCCGGCGTGTTGCTGACCGAATCGCTCAATGTCGAACGCGATGTACGCCTGGCGCCCGGCCAGACCGAAACCGTCGGCGGTTACGACTTCCGTTTTGATGGCGTGCACGAAGTCGAAGGCCCCAACTGGCGCGCCGATCAAGGCGTGGTGACCGTGTCCAGGCAGGGCCGCTTAATCGCCGTCATGCATCCGCAAAAACGCACCTATACCCGCGGTCAGGTACAAACCGCATCGGCGATCGATTCCGGATTTACCCGCGACCTGTATGTCGCCCTGGGCGAACCGATGAATCCGAACGACATCGAGGGCGCCTGGGCCTTGCGGCTTTATCACAAGCCGTTCGTGCGCTGGATCTGGGCGGGCGGCTTGCTGATGATGCTGGGTGGTTTTGTCAGTGCCGGCGAGCGCCGATTCCGCCCTCATCGGGCCGATGCAAAATCCGCGGCCGCGGCATCTCCTGCCGTGGTCACGCAGGAATCGCACGCATGAACCGGCTACTGCCATTCTTCGGTTTTCTGCTGCTGGTGGCGTTGCTCGGCTTTGGCATCTGGTGGAATACCCAGCACGACCAGCGCGAAGTGCCCTCGCCGCTTATCAATAAACCGGCACCGGCCTTTGTCTTGCCCACACTGGATGACGCCGACAAAACGGTAAGCAAGGTCTCGATGCTGGGCAAGCCGTATCTCATCAATGTCTTTGCCAGCTGGTGCATCGCTTGCGGTGAAGAGCACCCGGTACTGATGAGCGAGGCGCCACAGCTCGGCGTGCCGCTGATCGGCTACAACTACAAAGATGCACCGGATGACGCCAAGGCTTGGCTAGAGAAACACGGTAACCCCTACAGCGTGATCATCACTGACCGCGAAGGACGCACGGCGATCGACTTCGGCGTTTACGGTGCCCCGGAAAGCTTTTTGGTCGATGGCAAAGGCGTCATCCGCTACAAGCGCATCGGCATACTGACTCCTGAAATCATCGAGAAAGAGCTGAAACCGGCGATCGCTGCCTTGGCCAAAGAGGTGCAGCCATGACGTCGACCGGTTTTCGCGCCATCCGCGTGTTCGTCCTGTCGTTTTCCTTGCTCTTTGCTGGCGTGTTGTTCGCTCAGGCCATCGAGCCGCTACCGTTCAAGAACCATACTGAAGAACTCCGCTTTCAGAGCCTGACGCGTGAATTGCGCTGCCTGGTCTGCCAGAACGAAAATCTGGCCGACTCCAATGCCGATCTCGCGCGTGACCTGCGCCGCGAAGTATTCGAACAAATGCAGGCCGGCAAAAGCGATGCTGAGATCAAGCAATACCTGGTCGACCGCTACTCGGACTTCGTGCTGTACGACCCACCGGTAAAGCCCAGCACATGGCTACTGTGGTTTGGTCCGTTGCTGATTCTGCTTGCCGGTGCCGCCGTAGTGGTGGTCACCGTGCGCAGACGCAGCCGCGCTGGCATCGCTGCGGCACCGGCCGAACGCAGTTCGGTCAATGAAGAGGACGACTGGTGAAGCTTGCTTTCTATCTTGCCGCCGCGGCGATGATCGCCACGGCGCTGGCACTGCTGTTGCTGCCGCTGGTACGCCATGGCCGCCGTCTTGGCCGGCCGCGCAGTGTGTTCGTCATTGCGTTGTTGATCGCCTTTGCCCTGCCCCTGGCAAGTGCAGGGCTGTACCTGCTGATCGGCACGCCGGTGGCGCTCAACGGTGTTGTCGCGCAAGCGCAAGAGCCAGCGCTGAATATCGAGCAGGCCGTGGCCGAAATGCGCGAGCATCTGGCGCAAAAGCCGGATGACTTGCAAGGCTGGATGCTGCTCGCGCAAACCTATGCCGCGATGCGTCGCCCCGCTGACGCTCGCCAAGCTTACGACCAGGCATTACGCCTGAGCGCGAACAATACCACCGCGATGATTGGCTGGGCCGAGGCCGATTCCATGCAGCGCGATGACCACCTCATCGATGGGCGTTCACGCGAATTACTAGAGCAGGCCCTCAAGCTAGAGCCAGAGAATCAGCGCGGGCTATGGCTGTTGGGTATCAGCGACTTTCAACATGACCACTATGCCGATGCCGCCGCCACCTGGCGCCGCCTGCAACCGTTGCTGGAGCCAGGCTCCAGCGTCGCCAAATCGGTCGCCCAGCAAATTGCGCTGGCCGATGCGCGTGCCGGGGCTGGCCCCGCCACTGCTGAAGCCAGCTCATCGGCAACCACACAACCTGCGCTGCAAGTACAGGTCGCGCTAGCCCCGGCGCTCAAAGATAAGCTGGCTGTGGGCGACACGCTGTTTATCTATGCGCGGGCCGAACAGGGCCCGCCCATGCCGCTCGCCGTGGCGCGGATGCAAGCAGATGCGCTGCCTGCAACGGTAACCTTGACCGATGCCATGGCGATGACCCCGCAGCGCAAGCTCTCCTCGGTACCGCGTGTTTTCGTTGGCGCACGCATCAGCAAGAGCGGCCAGCCGATCGCCCAGTCTGGCGACCTGGAAGGCGATGCCGGCGTGGTCGACGTAAACAGCAAAACCCCCATCAAAATCAGCATCGACAAGGTTCATTGATGAACGACGCTCGCCGTTACTGCAACCTGCCTTCACCCTTTCCGATGAAGCGCGGCGGCGAGCTGCACAGCGCCCATGTCGCTTACGAAACCTGGGGCGAGCTGAGCGCCGCGCGCGACAATGCGCTGCTGATCCTCACCGGCCTGTCCCCCAGCGCTCACGCCACCTCCAGCAGCGAAGACCCGGAGCCGGGCTGGTGGGAGGCGATGATCGGCCCAGGCAAAGCCATCGATACGCAACGCTGGTTTGTCATTTGCGTGAACTCGCTCGGCAGCGACAAAGGCTCAACCTGCCCCGCCTCGATCGACCCCGCCACCGGCCAAGCCTATCGATTGAGCTTTCCCGAACTGGCACTGGAAGATGTCGCCAACGCGGCGCACATCGCAGTGACTCATCTAGGCATCCAGCAGCTGGCCTGCCTGATCGGCTGTTCCATGGGCGGCATGAGCGCGCTGGCCTACATGCTGCTGCACCCCGGCAGCGTACGCACGCATATCAGCGTGGATACCGCGCCCCAGGCGCAGCCATTTGCCATCGCCATCCGCTCATTGCAGCGCGAGGCTATCCGGCTCGATCCGCATTGGAACGAAGGCCATTACGACAACGCGCGCTATCCCGACACCGGCATGAGCATCGCGCGCAAACTCGGTGTCATCACCTACCGCTCAGCAATGGAATGGAACGGCCGCTTCGCCCGCATCCGGCTCGATGCCGAACAACGCGATGAGGATCCATTCGGCCGGGAGTTCGAAGTCGAGTCGTATCTGGAGGGCCATGCACAGCGTTTTGTGCGCAACTTCGACCCCAACAGCTACCTCTACCTGTCGCGCGCCAGCGACTGGTTCGACATTGCCGAATATGGCCATGGCAGCGTGCTTGAAGGCCTTAAGCGCATCCATATCGAGCAGGCCATGGTGATCGGTGTCAGCACCGACATCCTGTTTCCACTGGAGCAGCAGGAACAAATCGCCGAGGGGCTGCAAGCGGCCGGTGCGGCGGTTGAATTCGTCGCCCTCAATTCGCCCCAGGGGCACGATGCCTTTCTGGTCGATATAGACAATTACAGCCGGGCCATTGGCGGCTTTCTCACGCGCCTGTGAGCGGCCCTGACATTCATCTAACTGCCACACTGCTAAGATGCGTCGGCATCAAGCACACGAGAACACCATGTCTACTCTCGAATTCCCCGGTTATCGCAAGCTGATCGACACCATTGATGCAGCCGTCGTCGAAGGCTCCACTCACGCCATCACCGACCACCTGCGCCATAGCCTGTGCCAGCTGATCCGCAGCAAAGAGGTGAAACTGCCCGACTGTGTGTTCGAGGCCGCCGAAGATCACTACGCCCGGCGCGAGCTTTACCACAGTGAAGAGCATGGCTATTGCGTCGTGGCGATGACCTGGGGCCCAGGCCAAGGCACCCCCATTCACGACCACTCCGGCATGTGGTGCGTGGAAGGCGTCTGGAGCGGCGAGCTCGAGGTGGTTCAGTACCAGCAGCTCAACGACGAAACCGGTCAGTGGCGTTTTCAGCCGGTCGGCTCGATCCAGGCCGGCCCCGGCTCCGCCGGCAGCCTGATCCCGCCGCACGAGTACCACACCATCCGCAATCCCAGCACCGACGCCATCGCCGTCAGCCTGCACATTTACTCGGGCCAGATGACCCAGTGCGCCGTATTCAAGCCGCTGAAAGAAAATCTTTGCTATGAGCGCCAAGAACGCAAATTAGGTCTCGACCCGATCCATTGAACCGTGCATAATGCGCGGCTTGAATGCCGGTGTGGCGGAATGGTAGACGCGGTGGACTCAAAATCCACTGGCAGCGATGTCGTGTAGGTTCGAGTCCTATCACCGGTACCAAGTAAGGGTTTCAGGCTATACCAGCCAGACCCATGAAAGCTCAAAAGCCCGCCTAACCGCGGGCTTTTTCATGTCTGAAGCTAACGGTATTTGGCGGATTTTCCGGCGGCATCCGTGTCTGTTGCCGTCGCGGAGAGCGAGATACCGTCAAACTCATCTTGCTTCGCCGCACATTCGCCACAAGTGCCGTCAAATGCTCCCATGCGATTGATGAGGCGAGCGAAAGCGATAGGCATCGTGCAATGCCAGTGCTCATGCTCGCGCACCAAGACGCTGAAATAGGCGAGAGGCCCAGTCGCAGCGAGGCCTCTCGACCAAACAAATCAGATACCGCGTGGGCAGATAAATCCTTCGCGGAACTCACAGCTGTTCGCGTAGTAAGCCGTTTGCACCCAACTACCGTCGACAGCGGACCCGGACCACGTAAAGCTCCACTCCTGATAAACAGTGTAGGTCTGGCTCGTGATGTTGATTTCCTGACCGGGCGTGCCATTCACTGGAAGCGGCATCGGCGGACCACGGTCGGGTGGAACAGGCGTAACGTCAGCAGCTGACATCGCCGTGGTCTCGCTGCGGATAGTCACCGTCACCCGCCCCGCACCGTCGAGCTGCGATGTGCCATCAGCACGACGCAGAGTGGGCTGCGCGGCGTTCTCGCGATCAATCCAGGCTTTCCATTCCTTGTAACCGCTCGAACCAGGGGTGAGAACAAAGGTGCGTTTGATGGAGGTGGTGGAGTAAGGCGCAGCCTCTTGCGGCGCGCCAGTCGAAAACGCCGAGATACTGACAAAACCGAGGACCAATGCAGCGAGAGTTTCCTTTGCAAATTTCATAAAGGCTCCTTCGTAATCCTTTGATTGCTTGATAACTCCTTGATTACCTACTTTCGCGACGTAAGCAGCCGCGATCGTTGTGGCGACGAAGAGTCGCCATCGCAAGATTACAAGGAAAATCGTAACGATATCGTTACATTTTGCGATTTCAAAGTTTACGAAACTATGCGCAACAATATCTCTCGAAAGATACAGCGCAGGTACGTTCGGCAGTTGCAACGCCTTGCCAGCTGATTTTTTACAACAACCGCTAGACACTCGAGCCGCCCCCAGGCGGCTTTCTCATGTCCGCAGTACAACCAAAGGGGGCACCAATGGCACTAACGCAGTCTAGAGAACCGTAGTGAAGCAGGCTGCACAGGGCCGAATCACCCCGATTCTGTGATGCTCATTCACGCTAGTTAACAGCTTTGTGCTGAGATCACTTTGCAGTGTAGGCACGCTCGGTGGCCGTTCGGGTCACATGGGTAAGCAGTTCGATCAGCCAAACACGGTTACTGCCTATGACGCGGTGCGTGACGCCGTTTAGCAAGTCATCGGAGACGTCTTTCGCGATTCCAATGAAGATACCAAGTAAGGGGCCATGCCAGCCGCTCAAAAGCCCGCTTAACTGCGGGCTTTTTCATGCCTGGAGCAACGGCATTTGGCGGCATTTCCGACGGCATCCATAAAACAAGAAGGCCGGCATCGATAGATCGCCGGCCTCACGATGGTCGATCAGGAGTATCAGGCTTGCGAATCGGTAGCTTGCGAATCAGCGTTGTTCGACTCAGCCTCACCCTCTTCCTTCTTTTCGACTAATGACTCAAGCGCACCGGCGCCCTTGAATCCAGCGACGGCGGCCAGGCCTTTGGTCAGCAGCCCGGCATTCGGGTCGAGTTTCTCAGCAGCCTCGACAGCAGCCACGGCACCTGCAACTTCACCCAAGGTATCTAGAATTCCCATGACAACCTCTACGCTGATTGGAGCGATGAGCATGCTGTCGCGGTGATTACTGCCAAGTGAATACAAGCGCAGGTTATTTCGTAAAATTTGAATGACTGCCGGTCGTTTAGCCACCCGGGCCTTTCGGAAATGCCGGGTCGCAGCTGACGCTCAAACATGTCGGAAAACCGCTATGCCCAGCAGCACTTTTTGTGCCGCTGCTTAAGAATGACAAAAAAAGCGCCCCGGAAGAGGCGCTAAGGTGGGTGATCGGGGGACGACCACCCAGGGGGCATTACCCGAGACCAGAGCCTTCCGGATGAATGCACCCGCCAAATGATGGGTGCAAGACAGGATGGTTCTCGAGCGTCGCTATTAAGCTCGTTTTCCCGGCCGGGTTCTGTAGGGGCTTACCTACAGCGCGTGTACGCCTTAGCCACGCGGTGATGTCTGGTATCGGCCGGCGATTGTGGGCAGAGACTGAGGCTTAGCCGCAACGCAGATCCTGCTCGGCATCCACGACATCGCGCCAGCTGCCGTCGCTTTCCTGAACCTGGATCGGAGGATGCCGGCGCCCGTAAGCCCTGGCCAACCTTGAGCGCATGGCGAGAGCGGTAAGTGCCCATGCGAGCCACTTCGCCGCGGACCACCCACATGGCGCTTGCGCTATAGGGCACAAACAAACGAACACTTTCCGGAATCATGGCGCTTACCTCAGACGTCTTAAACAGCGACGGTCAAGTCAAGCCAATAGATCGGAACGACAGATCAAACAAGAACAGCTACGGCTCGAAGAAAACACGTCGCGGTGTGATAGCGGCTATTTTCATGGCTGACTGTGGCAGGAGATGGTAAGCACCATGTCAGCTTGGCGTCAGCTTGGCTACAACTCGCGGGCAACGCGAAAACCTACCCTGCCGCTACGCACGCTGGCGTCGGCACCCTGCCGATAGGCCGAGCGCACTTGATTGGGCGAACTGCCCCAAGAGCCACCGCGCACTACCCGCACGGCGCAGCCCGGGTTGACCCATGCACTACTGCCGTGAGGGGCGCGAATGTAGTTGTCGTGCCAGCAATCCTGCACCCAACTGGAAACATTGCCGTTGATGTCATACAAGCCAAACGGATTGGCGGCAAAACTCATCACTGGCGCTGGCCCCCAGTAACCGTCGCGATAACCGGCAAAGGCATTACTCCAGCGTCGCCCGCTTTGCGAGCGATCGGCGCTGCCGGTGAGGTTTTCGACTTTGCTGGTCGGCGTACCGCCGCCCCACCAATAACGCGTTGTCGTACCGCCGCGCAGGGCATACTCGAACTCCGCCTCACTGGGCAGGCGATAGTGCTTGCCGGTGCGTTCGCTAAGCCAGTCAGCGTAGGCCTTGGCATCGTTCCACGAGATATTGACCACCGGCAGCTTGTCTTCCGCTGGACGCCCGGCATAGTCGTCCTGCCAATTGGCATCCGAGTCATCGCGCAAGGCGCCGCTGCGTTCGTCATATACGCTGGCGCCGCCCAGCTTTACCGAATCGGGCTGATAGCCACTGGCCTTAACGAACTCGCGGAACTGGCCTACCGTAATCGCCGAGCGAGCCAACGCAAAACCCTTGTCGATGGCCACGTCACGCTGTGGAATTTCCGCGTCGCTACGCCCCTCTTCATTGTCCGGTGCACCCATTTTGAAGCTGCCGGTGGGGATCACCAACATCGCCGGCGTCTGCCCGGGCATGTCCACATAGTGATCGTTGAACACCTGCCCCGGCTTGTAATTGGCGTATAGCCGAGCATTGGTCAGACGCACTTGAAAATCGTCCAGCCCCGGCATGTCGGGGCTGATCGCCTGCGCCTGCCCGGCCAATTGCTGGGCCAGAGCCAGATTGCCGCCATCCAGGGCCGAGCGCGCCTGGGTCAACACCCCACTGGCGCGCTGGTTGCGCATGCCTTCGACGCGGGTATGGACGTCATGCAACTGCACTGAAGCGGGCAGCACCGCCGCGGCGTCAGCCAGGGCTTGGTCGGCCCCACTGAAATCGTTCTGCGCCACTGCGGCCAAGGCCCGATCCAGCACTGCCCGCTGCACTTGCAACACGCCTTGCTGGGCTACGGCATTGTCAGGATCGAGCTTCTGCACCTGGCGGTAGAGTTCCAGCGCGTTGCCGCCCGTGGGCTGGTCCGCCTTGCCTTGTTGCAACAAGCTGGCAGCCTTCGCCAGCAAGGGGCGCGCCTCATTCAGTGTCTTCAGCTGCTTGGTCAGTGTGACCACGTCTTCTTCGGCGTTGGGCAGGGTTTTCAAGGCCGTCAGCAGGTCTGTCGCGGATTCGGCGTCGCCCACGGCGATATCCTGGCCGATCTCAGCCACCAGGCGGGCACGAACCTCGTAAAGCCCCTGGGCCGCGCGGCGACTATCGGGCTTGTCTTTCAGCGCTTGCGTGTACAGCGCGGCGGCACTGCTTTTATCCCCGACCAGCTGCCCGGCGTGCAACGCCTTGCCAGCGCGCTCCAACAAGGCCTGGATCTCCGGCGTATCGGCGCTGAGTTGCTCGGGCAAATGGGTGTTCTTGTGATCAAGGCGGGCCGCAATGACCTCGGTCGGCGCCAGCGTCAGCGGCGGCCCGGCATCGATCTCCGACGTATTGGCCGCGGTGAATGCCGCTTTACCGAATGACGCTGTGGAAGTCGGCCCCAGGTTCATCGCACGGCTGGCGGTCACCTGCGACGGATCGACGTGAAACACCCGCGGAAAAAAGTGATAGACCAATGCCATGCCAAGCACAGCCACACCGACAGCCCCGCCAAGAGAGCGCTGACGACGTACGGTTTCCTTGCTCGGCATGAGGTGGCTTCCTTTGAGCCTGCTATGGTGCGGCGCTTACCATAGCCGATGACAGGATCATGAGTGAGCCTGTTTATCCGCTTTCGAAGGAACCTAAATGCCCCCTATGACCCCGGCCGCCGACTGGATCAGCTCTCGCGAAGCCCTAGAACACTGGCTTGACGGCGTCCCCGACGACGCATCGATCGGTCTCGATACCGAGTTCATGCGACGCAATACGTTTTATCCCCAGCTGGCCTTGCTTCAGCTGGGCTGGAATGAACGCTACGCGCTGATCGACCCCCTGGCTTTCGACATCGGTAACGCGCTGCGCCCGCTGCTTGGCGACGGCCAGGCCGTCACCGTGATGCACAGCGCCAGCGAAGATCTCGAAACACTGTCACCGCTCCTTCCCAGCGGGCCGAAGCAACTGTTCGACACCCAGATCGCCGCCGCCTTTGTGGGCATGGGCCTGGGCATCAGTTATCGCGCCCTGGTTGCCGAGCTGGTGGGGGTGGAACTGGACAAAGGCGAGACCCGCTCCGATTGGCTGCAACGCCCACTGACCGAATCGCAGTGCATCTACGCCACACTGGATGTGGTGCATTTGAAATCAGTGCACGAACAGCTCACCGAGCGCCTGACGCAGCGGGATCGCCGCGCATGGCATGCGGAAGATTGCGAACGCCTCAAACAGCGCTCCTGCTTTCGCGAAGGCGATCCGCAGCCACAACGCAATTTTCGCGGCGCCGCCGAATGGCCCCGAGCCCAGCAAGCCCGCCTGCGGCGCATCTTGCTGTGGCGCGACCGCACCGCCCGTGCGCTCGACCGGCCGCGGCCCTGGCTGGTCGAAGATGCCCTGGCGATGAGCCTGGCCCAGCAGCCGGCAAGCACCGCCAGCGAACTGGAGCAACGAAGCCGTGGACAGCGCGCCTTGCGCTCACCACAACGAAACGAACTGTTCGAACTGCTGCTGCCGGCCGTGACCGACGATGAAATAGCCGCTACCGCGATCATCCCCGGACACCCGCAAGGCGAAGCCAAGAAGGCCTTGACCGCCATGAAGCCGTTGATCGATACGCTGGCGATCGAACTGGATCTACCCCCCGGCCTGCTTTGTCCGCGCAAGGCCCTGGAGGAGTACGTAGTCACCACCGAGTGGCCAGATCTGCTCGAAGGCTGGCGTCGCGACCTGCTACACGACCGCCTGCACGCCTTATTGCCCGGCTAAGCGCCCCCCCCTGCCCTGGTACTTGGCGACAGCCAGATGCCGCTGCTAGTATCTGCGGCTCGTGTGGGGCGGTAGCTCAGCTGGGAGAGCGCTGCGTTCGCAATGCAGAGGTCGGGAGTTCGATCCTCCTCCGCTCCACCAAGACTGTTGATTTCATTGAGTTTTTTGATTAGTTGCGGGCAGCAAGAAATTCAGTGAAGTAACGCTAAAAAAGAACCCTTGAAGGCCAAAACCTTCAAGGGTTTTTTGTTGCCTGACTGTCGGCTTGTGTCCGATCGTTTCCGACTATTTCCGACTGCGTTACCCTGCTGTCCAGCCCCTTTTTGACCCAGATTTGGCCCAGCCCCCATGACCGAAACCTCTCCTGTTGCAGACATCTTGGAAAGTGTTCTTCGGCTATATCCCGACCGCCTGGGCGGCTCCCTCTCCATCAAGGAAACAGCGCTCTACCTGCACACAGTGCATGGCATGGGTCATGGGCAACATCGACAGCATTTACGAGGTGTTTCGGCGGAACATGCCGAAGCTCGACATCAAGGTGTCCCAACTCCCCGGTCTGGGGAAACGCATCTGGGTGTCCGCTCTGGTGGAGGCGATGGCGAAACTCCGGGATCCGGAGGCCATCCAGCCCAAGGTGTCGAATTCGACCAAGAACAAATCTGGCTTCGATGGCAAGCGGCTGGACTACGCCAACAAGACGGGCCCCGGTGCGGACAAGGGTGGCGTCACGACTGCGCCGGTTGGCTTCATCACGAAAGGCAACTTCTTGGTGGCCAACCCCAATGGGTGGCGTTGGCGCCCGCAGCGTCAAATCCCGGTGGTGCCGGTGCGCACCGAGTTTGTGTCGGAGCTGGCCACCGTGCGCTACAAGAAAGCCCAGCAACGCAGCGAAGCGTTCTGGAAAGAGGTGTGGCGAGAAATTGAGGTCCTCAGTGCGGCTCGACGCCAGGAGGAAGCCCTGGCCGCGGTGCCCACGCGCAGTCGGGTGCGTCCGCCCACTTCGCGCTCGTGAGAGCGGCCAACGAAAGTTGCGTATAAGGCAACTTTCATTGGCTTAGCTCACCGTGCAGAAAACTCCTGGCACGGTGGCCCACCCATCACGACATCAAGAGAATCCCAGCAGGCTCAATCCGGACTTGCCAGCGACGGCGCCTGCCAACAGCGCAACCATTCCCAGCACGAAGCCCACCAGCATCCCCGCCATAGCATACGGGTCCGCCGGATGATTGAACGCAATGATTCCGAATTGAGCCCCGATGTAGCCGAAGCTCAAGAAGATCGCGGACGCATAGGGAAACAACGCAAGGTTGAGCCACCACGGCAACGGCTCTTTCGGTTTCTTGGGCTTGTTCTTGTTGAACAGCGCCACATCATTTCCGGGAGGTGGAAAGATCACAGACATCGAACAACTCCTGGCGGGTTGGTGACACCAGCCTATCGCCTTTTCAACGACGTCCAAATCAGTTCGGGATCAGCCGCCCGGGCAGGGCCATCAGGTAGTGAAGGAACACGGCGCCGGTTGCTGGACGCGCGCCCAACAGCTTCATCATGTAGACGCGATCCTTGGTCAAATAGATCACCACGCCCAGGTCATCGAACTGGATTTCCTTGGCCACGCCGAGGAGCTGGCTGCGCACGTGACGCGTGCCCAGTTTGTGCATCACCTGCTCTTCGGTGTCATTGAAGGCAACGCCGGCCAGATCCGGGCACCCGCCTGCGTGACCGGTGAGGCACTCGATGCCTTCCACTTTGTCCTGACCGTCGAAGTAGACGGAAACGGTCGCGTCGGCGTTCAGTTCGTAAGTCCATTCTGGGAAATCTTCGATCTTCTTTCCGTCTGGCATCGCCCGCTTGGGATCTTGGGAGCCGGGTGTGTAGACCGGCGAGCCCATGCCAAATTCAGTCTTCTCCGGCGGGCCCACCACCGACGGCGGTGACCCGAGGCGATAGAGCACCTCCTGGCGCGTGTCGCTCCGGTGCACGCCACAATATTGGTCCAGGGACCCAATAAATCGGAAAGCCACAACGCTCATCCAGGCAAGCACTACCGCGAGCACCAACAAGCACAGCCAAAGTTGCTTCATGTTTCAGAACTCCCCTGTCGTGCCGCGAAATATGTCAGTGAATCGGTCGGCGCCTCAAACCTAAGAAGCAATTCTTCGTGATCAAGGCCAAAGGTTTCACCCTGACTGCTTCACCAGCAAAGTCACCAGCAATAAGGAGTGCACGACCAGGTTGGCCGTTCCCATGTTCAACGTCGCGCCATGCGCCAAACCGTGCGCCAGTTTGTTGCGCAGGTTCAACGCGCGTGGATCGGTGTAAAGCGCACGCAGATGGAAGCCCACGTCCTTCAATGCGCCCTCCTTGAAGAGGAGCTGGCTCAACACATCTCCGAAGCCGATGACCTTGCTTCCCGACACCTTGGGATGAGGCCGCCTGACCGACGCACCTGACGCTGCCAAGACACCGCGAAAGGCCGCTTCCACTTGCGGCACCAGGACGTGAATGGCCTTGATGGCATCGCCCGCCTTCCACGCCTCGATGCCGATGCGGATCAGGTGTTCCTGTTCTTTCTCCACGAAGGGGGACTCCATGATGACCGCCACCAGGTCGTCCACGGTCAGGCCATGCTTTTCCTCGATGCGCTGGAAGGCGGCGTGAACGAACACCTCATCGATGCCCAGGTGGTTCGCGGCCATTTGATAGGTGCGACCTTCCAGGTCGTTGTCCACGGATCTAATGGTGGCATCGGTGAAACCGTCGGCCGTCACGATCGCCATGGGGATCATCGCGTTTAACGGTGCGTCCACTTTGAGTTGCAGCACTTCCTGGGCCAGTTGATCCGGCCGCTGCAAGCACTTGATGGCCAATCGCTGCAAGCCCTCTTGCCGTGAGTCACCGGCCACATGATCGGCCCACTCGGCCATCTCATCGGGAGTCACCTCGAACGGCAGGCTCACTTCCACCATTTCGTTCTTCAATTCCTCCGATCGGCTGCGGATGAGCTGCTCGATGCGGACCACATCGTCCATCAAGCTGACGTTTCGGTAGCGCGGGATCAGGTCTTCCAGCCAGGAGTTGGCCAGCATTGCGGTGGCCTTTTCAGCGACATGCTCAAACGCCTTGACCTCCCAGCCTTTGCGTCGGGCCCCTTCGCGCACCTGATGCCAGGGCGCGGCCATGGGGATGCCCATGGCCTTCGCCGCCGCGGATCGACTGACAATGCAGCCGTCATTGTTGCTGAGCGCCACGATGGCTTTGCCTTCCAGATCCGGCCGAAACACGGTCTCGGCCGAACAGTAGAAGCTGTTGGCATCCACCAACGCGATGCACCTTCGCGGTTCTGGGGGTTCCATCAGGTCAGCGGCTCCACGTGCACGGTGCGCGTGGCGGTGGTGCTAGGCGGATGGGGCACATACATGGCCGAGATTTCACCCGCGCCGGCATTCCCCGCGCCCGGTTCCATTTGCAGATACAGATGGCCGGCGATGTGGCTGGCGTCGAGCAGGATGCCATGCGCGGTGGTGGGCGCGGTCAGCACTTGGCGCGGACCGCTCTTGCGCCAAGGCGTCAAGTCGAAGCGACCCCCATCACGGATCTGGGCCTGGTCGTCGTCATTGAAGACGCCCAGCTCGATCACGTCCCAGGTGGCCAGGGTGAAAATGTATTCGTGCTGATGCTTGACCGCGTCTTCGAGGTGTTGGCGAACGTAGGTTGGGTATTTGTATGTCATTTTGAAAAACTCCTGTGTTTGATGACTATGTATTTATGCGTTTCGAGAAGGCGTGTTCATCGTCGTCGCCCACGGTGGAAACTCCTGAGGCAGTGAGTCACCACACCCCAAACGATCAATTGCTCTGATTCGTCATCTTTGAAGGTGATCGGCTTGAAATGCGGGTTTTCAGCGATCAGCGCCGGCTTGCCGTCGATCTCGCCCAGGGTCTTGATGGTCAAATCGTTGTTCACGATGGCCACCACCACGTCTCCCTTCACCGGATTCAGCGCCTGATCGACAACCACGCGGTCGCCGTCGAAGATGCCGGCGCCATGCATGCTCCATCCAGCCACCCGAAGGATAAAGGTGCTCGCTTCATGGCCAGGGATGACCATTTCCGCCCAAAGGTTGAGGGTCCCCTCGTAGTCCGCCGCTGGGGATGGAAATCCGGCAGGCACCCGACTGATGAAGGTCACTAGGTTCAGATCAGGCGCGATGGCGACCGGCTGGGGATGCTCTACCACGGTGTCCTGGCGGAAGGCGTCCAGGTAGGTCACCACGGTCTCGACCTGCGAGAGCGGCACCCGGATTTGCTGGGTCGGCTCCCCAAAGGGTCCACCGGGTTTGCGGCCTGCGCCGGGGCGGGCACCGCCGTCTTGGGAGGGAGCCATGGGTGTCATCTTGAATTCTGTGCAGAATTCAAGATGACCACCGAGCCGGTCTCAGGAGCTGAGAGATCTCACTTCGTCCGACCGAGCCTCGCCCAGCCCTTGTTGACGGGATTCTGGGGTTGGGGCAACGCTTGATCCAGGGTGTCCCCGGCGTCCAGCTTCACCAGGGCGATGCAGGCCTCCATGTCCACCCATTTCATGTTCTGGCTGACTGCCTCCTTCCACATCTGCTGCACGTCCGCGATCAATTCCTGTCCGCGTGTGGAGCCCATGAGTTGGCTGCGCTCGATGATCGTTTCGCTGGCCGCCTTCACCGCCGGATCCATGATGAGGTTGAGGTTGTTGTGCATCAGCACTTCCAACACGGCCCGCTGCAGGACCTTCCCTTCCGGGGTGGCGGGGGATGTGGTGCTCAGCCGTTCCAGCGGTTCGCCGTAGATGCTCATGAGACCTCTCCTGTATGGATGAACTCTTCCAGTTGATCGCGGGTGACGATGCGCACGCCCTGGGCGGCGGCGTCCTTCAACTTCTTGGCGCCCGCCGTGGCCCCGGCGCACAGCATGAAGCACGCCACCGTGACCTTGGTGACCACGCTGAGCCCGGCACCCTTGGCCAGGTCCGTCAGCTCGGATTTCTCCGCGTCCGTGAATCCGGTGAAGCACACGTCCAAGCCCTTCACCCGCTTGGGCGGTTCGGTGGCATAGACGTGGTCCCAGGCCTGGGTTTCGCTCAGGGCGGCGATGTCGGTTTCCGACAACCCGCGTTTGCGCAGGATGCGCGTGACCTTCTCCGATGGCATCGGTGTCCCCTCCCCTGTTCAGTCCTTGATGGTGTAACGCCCCAATCGCAGTGCTTGAGATCGGTCGGTGTAGGCTAATCCGACCCAGGGCGCTCAGCCAACCACCAGGACCGGCGATGTGTTACTCGGCAGAGGTTTACGCGGATTTCCGCCGCTACCAGCGCTACGGGGGCCAGCTCGACATCAAGGCCTTTGTCGATCTCTTCTTCCACCACGGACGTCCAAGGAATTTGCTGAGTTCGCCCAGCTCATCGACGGCACAGTGGCCACGGTGCAGACGCAGGCGTTTCCGATGGCCAACCTGGTGGCGCTGGACCGCGCCACGAAGGGCAGCCCAGAATGGTGGGCCGCCGATCACGTGGTGACTGAGCAAGCGGTGGAGCGGTGCCGATTGGGCGTGGGCACGGTTGAAGGGTTCACCGCGTGGCTCCTCTCCGTGAACCACCGCCACTTCGATGACTACCTGGCGATGGTGAACGATCGGATCAATCGCTTCCAGCGCGTTTAGTCCTTGGCGAAGCTCGGCACCGGGACCTTGGCGCCGTCGAGGCACTCGTCCGTGAGTTTGGCGTTCTCCATCGCCAGGGTCATCATCTTCGCCTGCGCGCTCTTGTCCTAGATCGAGGGCAGCATGGGCCCGAAGTCCTGGAACGCACCGCGCTCCAAATCGCCCATCGGCTTGCCGGCCAAGTAGGCGTTCATGGCGCTCGACCGAAGGCCGTCTTTCATGATGCAAAGCTTGATCGCATCGCGCCGGTAGGACGTGCTTTCCATCGAGGTCAGTGTGGTGCGCAACGTGGCGTTTTCGCCCTTGAGGTGGTTGAGCTCCTGCTCGTCGTTCTGGTAGTCCTTCACCATCGCGTCGATCTGGCCATTCGACCACAACTTGACTCCGCCACCGGCGATGACAGCCCCACCACGAGCCCTAACAACACTCCTTTCATTCCCTGCTCCTGCGATCAGTCAAGATCAATGATGGGGGTGACGCGACACTTGCATTCCGGTCGCACCCCCGGCCGTTCCACCACACCATCGAACGCCAAACCCACCGCAAGAGGGAAGCGTCGATCATTCAACGTGCGGTGCGCGGTGGCGTGGGTGGCACAGTCCGTCCAGTCGCCACTCATCCATTTTCCCTCGGTGATAGCGTTGTCCAGCATGCGCTGGGTTTGATTGCGCACCAGTCCAACAAAGCTGAGCCAATGCATCACGCCAAGCACCCCTTTGTCCTTCCGGCCGAATTGGCCGATGGCCTGCCCCACCAGGGCCTTGACCTGTGGCCCGTTCCCCGGCTGCGCCAGGATGCCCTGAGCCACGGGATCACGCACCTCGCCGGCCACCATGGCCTCGTAGAGGTTGCGCGTGATTTCGGCCTGCGTTTCGGTGAGCCCGAAGGTGACCATCAACTCATCGCTGCTGAATGTCGGATACCCGCTGAGCCGAGGCTTGGGGAGTTCTGGCGGTGTTGCGCTTTTCTTCTTCAACCATTCAAACACGTCTTGCTCCTCACCGCTGACTGACCAGGCGGCCTGCTTCCTTCTGTCGTTCTTCGTAGCCGCGAGAAAACGAGACTCCGCTGACACAGTCAGTGATGAAGTCCACGACACAGCGACGACTTGCTTAGTGCCGTCCAGTGTTTGATCTCCATCTCTCTCGTTGCTCATGAGTCTCTTCTCTTCGAAGTATCACCTCAGCACGAAACCCCTGGGTCCTTCAGTCGGGTTCTTCAGTCCGTTTCGTCACCAGCTCTGCCTGTCGATGCCATCGCGCACATAGGCGATCTTCGAATGTCAGGGCGACCAGCCGTCACACGTGACGCCAATCGGCCCCGAATCGAAAGAACTTACTGGCACTTGAAAGTTTCATTTTGCTTCGATTACCTTCTAATTGCTGGAATGTCATGAAAAATACTTTCATATGACATCTTATTGTTTTGATTTGTTGCCTTTACCTGGATCTCGGCCCCCTCCCGTTACAGCAAGACAGGAGCATCGGCGCCCGGACCCATGGCGAATTGCGCCATAGATGCTCGCGGTGTTGTCCAGTGATGAAGGGATGACGATGTCGGAAACGACACCCAACTCCTCGGTGCTAGGGGTCGGTCGATGCGCAATCGCTCGAGTGCCCACTCTGCGTCACCAAGGAATTGGCTATTGATCCTTGAAGAGGGAAAGGAACGAAGACCTGAAGGGACGTAAGGCAAAAGGGCAAGTAAGAGGAATGGGCACGATTCGGGAAACATGCGGATCGCAGCCAACGCAAGGACAAAGCCACGTTCAGATGTAAACGCGCGTCGACGGCACTGCGGGGGCAGTGTTGAAACGAAACGAGTGAACTTGCCGTGGCGATCACCTATGGCTGCCGCGGATCGATCCAGATGTTTTGCCATCAGATGGGGAGAGCAAGCAGTGCGTGCAGAACTGGAAATACAAGAGCCGTATCATCGTCGCAGTCAAATCTGGGGGCGAGCAGCACTAACGCGTCGCACCGCACTGTTCACCGCCATGTCGTTGTGCCTTTTCGCAGGCAGCCAGCATGCCTTGGCGCAAAACGCTATCGCAGCCAATGCAGGTGCCCAGACGACTGCCGATCCATCGGTCGTTTCGAATTCGGGAAACACCAAGAAGCCTGACGAAAACAAGGCTTCGGACAAGAAGCCCGTGGTGTTGGAAGCTGTTTCCGTGTCGGGAATTTTGGGCAGCTTGAACAGAACCATCGAAACGAAACGCGACGAGACGGCGGTAGTCGATGCCATTTCAGCCGAGGACGTCGGCAAATTCCCCGATACCAATCTGGCCGAATCACTGCAACACATCACTGGCGTACAAATAACGCGTGACGGCAATGGCGAGGGTCAGTACGTCACCGTGCGCGGTTTGCCGACCGACTTCACCCTGGCTACGTTCAACGGCATTTCGACCACCAGCGTGAATCCCGGTGTGCGTACCTTCGATTTCAATCTGATCTCGCCCGACTTTGTGCAGACGCTCAAAGTCTACAAGTCGTCCCGTGCCGATCTTGACGAAGGCGGTATCGCGGCAAATGTCGACATGGAGACCGTTTCGCCATTTGGCATAGGCAAGGAACGTACCTTGCTTACGGCCAAAATGCAGGGATCGCCAGGTGAGACCAGCAATCGCAACTACCCAGATATCACCGGGCTTTACAGCAACGTGTTCGACAACGGCAGGTTTGGCGTTACCGTCGGATTCGATTGGAACAAACGGTTCTTTCTGAACCAATCCTCGGATGCGTCCCCGCTCTATGGCGTAACCATAAACGGCAAGGGGCCTTATTACGCGTATTCGGAAACCGGCTATAGCAACCAGCAATCCAAAATCGATACCCGAACCGGCTATGTTTCAGTTCAATGGAAGCCTATCCAATCCACCACGGCGACGCTGACAGGCTTCTACGCACACAGGGACAGTTACTACGCGACCGCCGATTTTGGTGTTGTTCCCCTGGAGCCCTACGGTCAATCGACCTATAACGGCCCTGGCGCCGATTACAGCGTCGATAAAAACGGCGTGTTCACTCGATTGAACATGCCCGACGTCGCGTACACCTTTTACAACACCGTCTCCAACGATCGCTCGACGATGAAGAATCTAAGGCTTAACGTCGCTACCAGGGTGGGAAACTGGGATTTCAGCGAGACGGCCCAGTACAGCTCATCGCACGATACGCTGGCATGGGTGCGGCCGCTATTGATTAATTCCGCCGTGGCCAATCAAACGCCTACACCTGGCGCTCCGATCTACGGCGGTTATCAAATTTATCCGGGAGCCGCTGTCCAAGGCTATCTGCTGGACCCTTCCATCAACGTCTCGAATGCCACAAGTTGGGTCAATCAGCAGTTCAAGGATGTTTATCAAACCAGTGGCGACACCCTCAAGTCGCTGCAAGCTGATATCACCCGAAGCTTTAACGAAGGCGTCATTCAGTCGATCAAATTCGGCGCAAAGGTTTATAACCGAGCGCGCCCCTTCAATTACAACTATTGGGTGTATGCATTCCCCGCGGGCAATGCCAATTTTCCGTTTTCAGCTGTAACGCAGTCGCCCTCTTGGGCCAACAGCGTGCTCGGCAATTACAACGGACCGGGAGTCAGGCCATCCAGCTTGTTTTTCATCAATCCAAACCAATGGATCAATCAGAATTTCGGCTCCCTGGACGGCTTCCGTAACAATCCTCAGACCCAGCTTATAAGCAACCCGGGAAATCACTGGGACATGGTCGAACGGGGGCGCGACGCCTATGTGATGGCCAATTTCGGGTTTAATGGCGCTGTTCCCATATCCGGTAATTTCGGCGCCCGTTACGTCGATACGACCGAGCAATTTCTCTATAACGCCTACAACCTTGCCAACATAGTATTCCCGCCATGCCAGATTGGCGTCGCGGGCTGTGAGGGAGCCAAATTTCCACCGGTAACCAAGACCGACCAGCGCGGCGGCAGCCATGAGGTTCTTCCCAGCCTCAATGCCGTCGCGGACCTGGGCAACGACATGAATCTGCGTTTCGCTGCAAGCAAGACCATCTCGCTGCCCACGATCGACAGCATGGTTCCCGTACCTACCATCAACATTGATGCCTTTCTTATTTCCGAAGGCAACGCGAACCTCAAGCCATTTTCTTCGATAAATTACGACCTGTCCTGGGAGTGGTATTTCCGTTCCTCCTCAATGCTGTCCCTGGCCGCCTACGACAAAAAAATTCACGGCTTCATTCAAGAAGGCGCGGCCACCCAGAATATCGGCGGCTACACATTTCACGTCAGCTACCCGGTCAATGGCAGCAATGGCTATGTGCGGGGCATCGAAGCGGACTACAAGCAAGCCCTCGATTTCCTGCCATCGTTCTGGTCCGGCTTTGGTTTTGAGGTCAATGGAACCTATTCCAAAGGACAGCAGGATGCTGCCCCTCAATACAACATTGTCGCCACCTCGTTTCCCGGTTTGAGCAAATTGACCTACAACGCCACGCTGTTCTACGAGAAGTACGGTTTCAGCGGGATGATCACGCTCAACCATCGTGGTCAGTACATGATCGATCAGAATTTGTGGGGCCTGAACACTACGGAGGAAATCGGAAACTCGCGGACCCAGGTGGATATGCAGGCGCAGTACAAGATCGATGATCACGTCGCGATCTTTCTCGACATGAAAAACGCATTCGACAAGCCGCATTCGCAACGGGCCAAGCACGCAGTATCCCGGCTCATGGCTGGACAACGGTCGCCGCGTGATGGCTGGCGTCACAGTGAATTTCTGAACGTCTTGCTGACCACGGGAGAATGGCTTGAAGCCGGACAATGTGGAAAACATGCCGCCCCTATGGACCAGGAAGCGGAACACGTTAAGCGTGTGCTTGGTACTGGCGACGTTGGCATTCGTAGTCGCAGGTTGCACGAAGGCGGCCGAACGGCCGCAGCATCCTTTTGAGCCCGACGTGGTGCCGAGGTTGCGCGCGTGGACATCGGCTACGGGCCAGTGGGAGTTGCAGGCCAATACACGCGTCGTGGTCGGTGGAAGCGAGTTTGCCGACACCGCTCGGCAATTGGCTGACGACCTATTTGCGGAAAGCGGCGTCCATATGGCCATGGTCGCGGGCGTGGCGCCGCGCACAGGCGATATTGCGCTGAGCGGGATCGCCGACCCATCTCTGGGCACGGAAGGCTATGCGCTGACCATCGGCGACCACGTGCAGATCAGCGCGAACTCACCCGCTGGTGCGTTCTACGCGACACGCAGCTTGCTGCAGATGCTGCGCGCCGATCCAGCGCATCGACATGCGCACTTCGGCGATGCACGCGATTGGCCGCAGTACCGCGAACGTGCCGAGATGCTCGACGTCGGTCGCAAATTCTTTCCGCTCGACTATCTCAAGCTGCAGATTCGCCGTGCCGCCTGGTACAAACTCAACACCTATCATTTTCATTTCAGTGATTGGGCGGCCTTCCGGATCGAGAGCCAGCGTTTCCCCGGCCTCGCCGCCAAAGACCATTACACCCAGGCACAGATCCGCGACCTGGTCGCTTATGCCCGGCGTTACCACATCACGATCGTTCCCGAGATCGACATACCGGCGCATTCCGTGGTGTTCAGCCGTTTCAGGCCCGCACTGGCCTTGCAATGCGAGTCGATGTCAAAGCCCCATCCAGTGCCATGGGAGGGCGCGGACAAGGGCGGCTGGACTCTGGACGTCACCAAGCCCGCGACGCGCGAATTTGTCGCACAACTACTCGATGAAATGATCCCGCTGTTCGACGGCCCCTATTTCCATGTCGGCGGCGATGAAATTCCCTATGACGATGCGAAGGCCGCTTGCCCTGAGCTTGTCCGTTACGCCCGCGACCATGGGTTGCGCTACCCCAACGATGCCTTCATCGAATTCAGCCATTGGCTGGATGGCGAGGTGAGGCGGCACGGCAAGATCATGCAGCTGTGGCAATGGTGGGATTTCAAGCAGCACTACAGCCTTGAGCCGTCGAAAGACATCTACGTCAACGAATGGCTGGCCGACCCGCTGAAACGCGCACAGTCCGGATATCGGGTCATCGGTACCGACGATGGGGTTTTCTATGAATGCCCTGGCCTGCGCAAGCCACATCCCGGCGACTATTGCTATGCCGATCCAGGCAGGATTTACGACTACGCCTATGGACAGCACGCCCTGTTGCAAGGCTACAAATACTCGCGCTGGAACGATGGCGCGCAGCAAATGAGTATCAATTTTCTCGACCAGCGCGCGCAAGCGCCGCGGCAGGCCTTCGCTGATCGCGTCTGGGGCGGCCCGAAATATGCGTCAGTCAACCTTCTGCTGCAGAGCGCCAAACGTATCGGCGATGTCGCTGATGACCCACTGACCGCCACCTCGCTCACGCCCGGAGGCAAAGGCACGGAAACACCCCTGCAGGACCGTTGAGATCGACATGGATATCGTGAAGTGGGCGCACGCTCAGGCCTCAGCCTCATAGATAAACGCTTACGCAGGCGAGGTAGCTACCGCCTGTAACCCCGCAAGTTCGCTGCATGAATTACGTCTTGATGAGCCTTACCAATCGCTGGGAAATCCAGCTAAACCGGAGGTGTGCAAGATGAAGTTGATACGAACAATGCAAAGATTCGCCGTGGGGGGCGGAATACTGATCTCAGTCGGATTAGCCATGTCCGTGTACGGCCAAACGCTGCCCAATGGAACCTACAACGTCGCTAACCAGAGTAGCGGCCTGCTTTGGGACGACCCTGGATCTTCCACACAATCGTTGACCCATGTGGACTTATGGTCAAATAACGGCGGCGGAGCAAACCAGCAATGGAGGTTTGCGCTGCAAAGTGATGGCTATTACCAGATATTGAACCAGGCGAGCGGCCTGGCTCTAAACAACCCTGGCTCAAGCACAGCGGCAGGTACACGGCTGATTCAATACGCCTGGCTACCGGTAACACCGAATGCCGAGTGGTCGGTCAAGCCGGCACCCATCGGCGGTGGATGGATTGTTACCAACAGGCAGAGCGGCTTGGTCGTGGGGCCTGCCGGCAATACGCAAAATACCAATATCGACCAGGAGACACATGCCGGAACGGCGGCGCAAGTGTGGACGATCGGGAACTGCGCAGCAGGAGCTATCACGCCGTACATCAGTACACCTGCCAATGGATGGCAAAGCGTCGCTGCAGTCCATGTCAATTCGATTTCGGGCATCAATCTTGGTCCACAGCCGATGACAGGAACGTGGAGCTGGACTGGACCCAATGGTTTTAGAAAGAACACGCGTGAAATCGACAACATTCCGCTTACCGCAGGAAAGACGAACTATTTCGTCGCTACCTACAAGAGCGCATCCGGGTGCACCAGCACCGAAACGTTTGCGATTTCTATCGGTACAGCGCCTACCCTCTCGATCCAGCCGATTGCCAGTCAGACTTATCCCGAGGCAGCGTTTACTCTCTCGGCCTCTTCAAACAGCCCGGGTGCCATAACCTTCTCGGTGGTAAGCGGGCCAGCCACGATCTCCGGGGATCAACTCACCGTGGTAAGCGGCGGCAGCGTGGTTGTTCAAGCGACTCAGGCCGCGTCAAGTGGATATGACGCCGCCACCGCCACCACCGGTTTCAATGTTTCGACGGCGATGTCGAAAACGTTGACGTTCAGCAAAACCGGCTCGGCCGCATCTATCGGCCCAGCATCGGATTCGCCGAACTTTAATTTCCTCGACAGCAACGGACAGTTCTTCCTACAGAACGCTTACAGCCAATACGACACAACCCCAGGCGACCACATCTGGGATTTCTATACCGGAGCGAATGCATTGGATTCAAGCCTCGCGCTATCGTCAGGCAACTCGCAATACAACACGCAGACGTTGTGCACCACCGACAGTCCCGTCTACACCGATTACTACACCAATACTGGACAAAGCCCGGGCCCCGGGGCTTATGCGGACGGTAACTTTTGCGATGCGATCGGCGTGTGGGTCGATCCGGACACAGGCAACTGGTACGGCATCGTCCACAACGAGATCTATCCCAATAGCTACCGCGTGGACGCGCTGTCCTACGCTGTGTCGACCGATCATGGCGCGACCTGGTCACAAAAAACACCGATCGCCACATCGGCCTATGGCATCAGCGATAGCAGCGTGCCCTACCACGACTACGGCGACGGCGATCCACGCCTTCTCGTCGATACGGCATCGGGCTATTTCTACGTCATGTACCTAACTCGAGTGCAAGATGTGAACGATGCATCGCACAACTTTTGGACGCGCATCATGCGTGCGCCGATCAGCCAGAAGTTCGCCACCACCTCGTGGCAGAAGTACTACAACGGCGGCTGGACGCAGAGCGCTGGCATCGTGTGGGTCTGCGATGCATACGAGACAACGTGCGCACAAGGCCTAACCGCTGCGAACTTGGAAAGCAATATCGGCCCTGACGGCGATCCTACCAAGGCGGAACAAGTGAAATGGCCGGCATCGGCACGATCCGCAGATGACCTGAGCGGTTTTACCAACCCACTTCTTGGTCTGCAGCTCTCGTGGAACGTCTACCTGCAAAGCTATATCACCGCGGGTTTCGATGGCACCAACATAAATTTCTACACGACGCCGGACCTTGTCAGCGAAGCCTGGACGTACGCGGGATCGGCGCCCTACGCCGCGAGCGGCCCCTGGTACACATGGATGCTGGATGCAGGCAACCAGAGCTCAGCGCAGGTCACCGGCAAGTCATTTTACGAGTTCTGTGTCATCGATTGCAGCACATATGATTCCGAGTACACGCCGTTTTCCGTCAGTCTGAATTCCGGTACGACCGTACCGGCGTACTACACCGGTTACAACGGGGTGACGAGTTCCACCAACACCTATGTCATCACCCATGCAAACAACCCTTCGACCACAGCAACCGCAGCCAGCAGGTGGACCTTCGTGCCGGTCGGTGACGGTTTCTTTTACGTCAAGCAGGGTAGCCAGTATCTGCAGGTAGCGGATGGAGACACTGGCCGCGAGTGGGGTGCGCTGGTGAGCCTCGCCGCGCCCATGGCATCGGGCATGTCGGCACCGGAGTTGTCGCGTCAGCAGTGGCGGTTCGAGAAAATCACCGCGATTGGCGGCGTCACGCCATCGGTGCCGCAATATCGCCTGATCAACCGCTACAGCAACTCGGCGCTGAGCTTCACCTCGACAGTTTTCGACTCGGGTTACTTCGGTTTGGCAGTCACCGCCCCGATGCGCGACTGGGACCCCTCTGCGGGCTCGACTTACAGTTCATGGCACGCCGCGGATCAGGAACTGATCTTCATTGCGCAGTAGTCACGGCGGAAACATGCAGCGGAAAGGATTCCGCTACATGTCTTCGTTTCCTCAGTCGAGCCGTCAAAACTAAAGGGCGGGTCATCAGCCAGCGGTGACGCGAGCTACTTGGCTGGCGTCGGCTGCGGCAACGCGTAGGCGATCACTGCGTCGCCCATCTTGGTGCCGAGTGAACCGTGCCCGCCCGCCATGATCACCACGTACTGGCGCCCCGTCTGATCCGACACATAACTCATGGGCGTTGCCTGCCCGCCTGCAGGCAGGCGTGATTGCCACAAAGTTTTCCCGGTACGCACATCGTAGGCACGCAGGTAGTAATCCAGCGAGGCACTCATAAAAGCCACCCCACCGCCGGTGGTCATCGCGCCACCCAGGCTGGGCACGCCCAGCGGCAACGGAATCGGCAACGGCGCGTTGTCGACCACGGTGCCGTTTTTATGCATCCACACCTTCTGCATGGTTTTCAGATCCACCGCGGCGATGTAACCCCAGGGCGGCGCCTGGCAGGGAATGCCCAGCGGTGACAGCAGCGGATGCAAATCCACCGCGAACGGCGTACCCGTCATCGGCTGCAGGCCATGCTCAGTGCCGGTACCACCCTTGGCATCGACCTTGTCGCGACGGTACAGCTTGGAGACGAAGGCCATGTAATTGGGATTGCCAATCATGATCTGCCGTACCGGATCGATCGCGATGCCACCCCAATCGAATACGCCGTAATTGCCCGGGTAAACCAGCGAGCCCTGCTCCGATGGCGGCGTGAAAATGCCGTCGTAGCGAAGCTGCTTGAACTTGATCCGGCAGACCAGCTGATCGAAGGGGTTGGTGCCCCACATGTCGCTTTCACGCACCGTACGCTCGGGCTTGAAGGTCAGCTCCGAGAACGGCTGGGTCGCGGCGCTGTGATCGCCTTCGGCGGCACCTTGCGGCACCGGTTGTTCAGGCGCCGGCACGATCAACTTGCCGTCGCGGCGATCGATCACATACAGATCGCCGCGCTTGGTCGAGGCGATCAATGCCGGCACCTTGCCCTCTGGCCGGTCCAGATCGACTAGGCTTGGCTGGCCGCCGATATCCATGTCCCATAAATCGTGATGCACGGTTTGATAGACCCAGCGCAACTTGCCGGTGGCGATATCCAGCGCCACGATGGCGCTGTTGAAGCGCTCTCCTTCGGGATAGCGATCGCCACCCCACATATCCGGCGTCTGGTTACCCATGGGGATATAGACCAGCCCCAGCTTTTCGTCGGCGCTGGATACGCTCCAGGAGTTCGGCGAGTTGCGCTTATAGGTTTGCCCGGCCTGCAGCGGCGCGGTTTCATCGGGGTTGGCCGCATCCCAGTTCCACAGCAGACGACCGGTATCGATGTCGTAACCACGAATAACGCCCGACGGCTCATTGGTGGAATCGTTATCGGTCACGCTGGCCGAGACGATCAACACATGCTGGGTCACCAGCGGCGGCGATGTCGGATTCAAAAAGCCGCGCTCAGTCATCGACATGCCCTGATACAAACCGATCACCCCGTGATCGCCGAAATCCGTGCAGGGCTGGCCATTGTCGGCATTGATCGCAACGATGGTGGCATCGGCCGTCGGCGCAAAAATACGCCGCGGACAACTGTCGAAATGGATCGACTCCATCGCTACCGCGCCTTTCGGCGTGGGCTTGGGTGCCACCGGAGCCACAGGCGCCGACTGCGCCGCATACGCACTGGAATCGTAATAAGCCACGCCACGGCAAATCATGTGCTGATACGTTTTGGCGTCACGATTGATCTTCGGGTCGTAGCGCCAAAGCTCCTTGCCGCTGTCCGGGTCGAGCGCGATGACAATGTTGTGCGGCGTGCAGATATACAGCTTGCCATTGGCCTTGAGCGGCGTGACTTCGTTGGCGATTTCGGTGGGGTCGCCCTCGCCTTTCAAGTCGCCCGTGTGAAAGGTCCAGGCCACCTGCAATTGCGCCACATTTTCCGGGGTGATCTGTTTCGCCGGTGCGTAGCGGTCACCATAGGCCGAGCGGCCGTAAGCCACCCAATCGTTGGCCGCCACATCCGGCGCACCGGCCGTACTGCTTGCAGCCATGCTGGCATCGGGCACCACGCCAGCGATGGTGTGGTAATCCTTGAAATAACCGAGGCCCCCAACCAGTACCGCCAGCGCCACCGCCACCCATAGCGGCAGCGATGCCTGCCTGTAAGAAGCCGTGCGATCCGACCCCACCACCAGGCGCCGATGAATCCAGGGCAATAGCAGCCACACCCCGAGCGCCAGCCACACTGCGATGCGTGGCACCAGTTGCCACCAGTCAAAGCGGACTTCAGCGACCGACCACAGCACCGTGCCGATCAGCACCAGCGCGTAAAGCCCCAGCGCGGCCCGCCGCTGGCGCAGCACCAGCCAGCCAGTTGCGATCACCCCCAGGCCAGCTACCAGGTAGTAAAACGAGCCGCCAAGGGCCAGCAGCCATACGCCCCCCACCGCCAAAACCAGGCCGAGCAAGATGAACAACACGGCCGTTATCCACAACAAAGGGCCTGATCGCGAGGTAAGGGTCATGACGCTCTCCTTCGGTCGTGGGCTATATCGTGCACCCCGATATATCACGAACCAAGTCAACGGCAGCCGTTCAAGCAGGGAAATGAGCGATATGGCAGCCGCTATCTGGCATGGCAGATACACGGCAAGCGCCGCCAGGACCTGTGGCACGAAAGAAATGGTGCCCCCGATACGATTCGAACGTACGACCTGTCCCTTAGGAGGGGACCGCTCTATCCAACTGAGCTACGGGGGCAGCGGCGGGATTTTGGCATGGATCGCTATTTCGCGCGATCCGGTCTTAACCGACGGCCTGCTAGAATTGCGGTTTTCCCACGGCGCCGTTGGCGCCAGGCTCAGGAGCACGCATGTCCCACGAAATCCTCAAGGCGCTTGGTCTCGGTAGCGAGCAGTCTGGTACCTACCTCGGTCAAGGCGAATGGTCCAAAACTACCGATGCGGGTGCGCTGCAGCCGGTGAATCCGGCCACCGGCGAAGTGATTGCCACCGTGCATGCCTCCAGCGCGGCCGACTACGAAATCATCGTCAAGCGTGCGCAAGAAGCCTTCAAAGTGTGGCGCACCACCCCGGCGCCGCAGCGTGGCGAAGCGGTTCGCCTGTGCGGTGAGGCGCTGCGCAAGCACAAGGATGCCCTGGGTTCGCTGGTGGCGCTGGAAATGGGCAAGATCAAGCCCGAGGGTGACGGCGAAGTACAGGAGATGATCGACATCGCCGATTTCGCCGTGGGCCAGAGCCGCATGCTCTATGGCT
>NZ_JAPDPE010000053.1 GCF_026283955.1 Dyella silvatica
ACATGCGCTACATGCGCTGGCTGATGGACAAGGTCTATCCCGCACCGCAACTGTTGAATGAGCTAGGCGTGCCGGCACCGTAGTGCGGCCTGGCTGGCTATCCATTTAAAAGTCTACCGGTAGGCCGTGAAGTACTGTGGCGATGGCACTTCACGGCGCGGTTTTTAGCCTATATCTACCCATTTCATCGATGCTTTATGCCGCGTCGTCGTGCATGACGTGTGCGCTATCACACTGATAATTTCACGCGGAGTTCATGTCAAAAAAGGTCCGATTCAAGCAATGCTGGCATTGAGGTGAAATGCTGGATCGCAGCATTCAAGCTATGGGGTAGCGGAGCTATGCGAAAAGGATCGGAGCGGAGCGTTTGGTTACGGCATCTTGCGGTGGTTGTGGCCTATGTGCTGGGCTATACCCTGCTGCGTCAAATATCTTTTTCGCATTGGTTTCTGCCTTCCGGGTTTCGTCTAAGCCTGCTGTTGCTGGTGCCGCGACGCTATTGGGCGGCACTGGCTGTGGGCGAATGGTTTCCGCTGGCGTATACCAGCTATACCTGCCTCGACGAGCTGGGCCCGATCTGGTCAGCCGTAATGGTCATCCCCCCGATTGCCCTGGCCATGCCTATCGTGCACTGGTGTCGCAAGCGGCTGGTTCTCTTTCCCAGCGGGCATTCCGTCAACATGGGCGGATTCCTATTTTGTACCTTGCTGGTGTCGCTACTGTGGTCCGTGTTGAATTTGATCGCCTACGCCGTGGCACGTTTTCCAGTGGGCTACCGGCCGGACTATGCCGAGTGGGCAGGTCGTTATTTCCTCGGTAACTATCTGGGCATTCTCACCATCACTCCGCTGGTCCTGCTGGTTCGCGAGATTCTGCAGTCCGGCTCGTTGAATCGGTTGCCGAAGCGACTGGCTTCCAGCCGTTTGTTGATCGAGAGTGTGTCTTTGTTGCTGCCAGCCCTGGCGCTGCTTACCTGGCTGGGGGTCAGTACGACCGGCGATGTGCGTCAGGTCGCGCGAATTGCGATGTTTCTCCCGGTGTCATGGCTGGCTCTGCGGCATGGTTGGCGGGGCGCAGCCTTCGGTGGCGCGATGGCGAGTATCGGCATCGTGCTGACCATGCCCGCCTTATACGATCACGCGACCCAGCAAGCGCAGGTGCTTATCGCGTTCACGATTACCACGCTGCTGATGCTGGGGTCGCGGATTGCGGTACTACGCGAAGGAGAGCAGCAAAGTCAGCTCGATGGAAAGCTTGCCTTCGACGTCGCTCAGCGCAGCATGCATTTGAGTGAGCTTCGCCTGCGCCAGACGGCTTACGCGATCGAGAGTATCGGCAGCGCCATACAGCAATCGCACCATCATTTGCTCGGTCAGCTTCGCCGCTTGTTGCCTTCGGCAGAGGAGGAGGGGGGCTATCAGCGACAGGCCAAGGTGATGCAGCAACAGGTGTTTCGCCTGGCCGACAGCATGTACCCGCTGGTCTGGCGCGGCAGGGGCCTGCCTACGGCCTTGCATGAAGGGACTATCGCGCGGGCATTGAGCGAAGCCGGCGTTAGCTATCAATGCGACATCCAGGGGCGCGGCCTGAGCCAGTTGTCGCCGGATGTGCATATCGCGTTGTATCGGATCGCCTGCGAGGCCGTGGTCTATCTATTGGCGCAAAAGAAATGCACCGAGATGACGTTGTGCGTGCGTAGCGGCTTGACTCACGGCCGACGCTGGGCGGTCCTGCGACTGGTCAGCCGGGAAAGCGGCGCGCCTGGCGTTGCCATGGAGTGGCAAGATCTAGTGACCCGTCTCGGTGCCAGCGGCTTAGGGCTGGCGGCTATCGAAGACCGCGCACGTATTTATGGCGGCCAGGTTCATGTGCAGCACACGCTCGGCGGTTTGCAGGTCAGTGCGCTGCTACATGACAGCCAGGCTGGGTAGATCCAGCGGTAGCGACAGGGCTGAAGTATTCGCCCCGGCTACGCTGCTTCATCATGTTTGAGGCAGCACAGCGTTAACGGCGGGCGACGCGCGTTACGAGGGCTTGTGCGTGCTGCATTCCGCCGGCTCACATATATCCCAGATGATCGTGCCGTGGGTGGACAGCGTCACCGTGATCACCACGCTGGTGTCTTGATAAACCACCTCGGTCCAGACGGTGCCGGTAACGATGGATGGAAGCCCGATGGATTGTTGCGGCGTGCTTATCTGCTGCGAGTCGAGACCCATGGGCAATACCAGAAACTGGCCGTTCGCCGAAGCGAATGCTCCGCGCACTGTGCCGTTCAGATCATTGATCTGGATATAACGAATGCCGCCATTCTCAAAAGCGTACACATGCCAGTGCGGGCTTGCGCTGATATCGAAGGTATGCGGCCAAGACTGTCCCAGCCCTGTTTCCGCCGTCGTCTGTGGTTGAGCCCAGGCGTTGCCGAAAATGCTTGCTGCGCTAAACACCGCCATCGGCCATAGCCGCTTTACTGTCGTACGCATTTTAGCCCCCGAGCATAGATGTATTTGAGCGCAGCATAACGCGAAGCAATGTTAAGACCATGTCTTTCCCGGCGCATATCGCGGCCTCTGGAAAGCGGCTTTTACCAGTGTCTGAAACAGCTTCAATCGAGGTTGACGTAGCTTCGCTTGAAGTTCACGGGCTCTTGCAGCGCCGGCACTTTCCATTGCCCGGAGACTGTCAATGTGTGGCCGTCAGGTGATCGAGCCCAGTGCTCGCGGAGTACGGAGCCATCGGCAAACTGTATGGTTACGTTAATGCCGTCAACGTCGATAAGAGCACTGGCCATGCCGCTGCCGTTGAGTGATGGCCGTGCCTGTCCATCCAGTGATGTGTCCAGCAGCTCGCCATTATTAAGCCGGACCTGAAATTTTTTTGGATCCTGCTGCACAAGCAATACCGAGTCGATTTTCAATAACGACGGTAACGGGTATTCATCGCTTAGTTCGGTAGAGCTGCTCGATGCGGCCGAGTTGTCGGCACGCTTGCCATTGCCGCCGTGCTGGCCGCGACCACCTCCGCCACCACCCATGCCACCGCCATGTCCCATCCCGCCACCATGCCGGCCACCGCCTTGGGGATGATCGTTGCCGGATGCCGAGGATGTCGCGGGCGCTGGCTGCAGCTGTGGCGATTGCTCCTTGCGCGCCTCGCTACGCAATAGCCCCATCACCGTGTCGGCGCTATCGCTATTTCTATCGTCAAGCCGCCACGCACCGGCGAAATTGGGTGTTTGAGCCGCATCGGCGTGCGAACGGTGAGATGCGAGTGTGCTCACCAGCACGCATGTCATGGCAACATGAGTGAGCTCTATGGGGCGGCATAGCAAGCTGGCGCCTGATCGATCCGTAATGGTGTGAGTACAAGCTATGACGCATGGGACATGGACTGGTTGACAACCATCGGTCATTTATCGGAGTCCATCGCCGAGTACTGGTGCAGTATGCGCTCGAAACGGCTGACATTTCACGACGGTTATAGCTATCAGCTGATTCGCTAGCTGAAGATCAAGAATGTGCGTTTGGTCTATGCGTCGTCGGAGCCGATCGGCAAATCTGGCGGCGGCGTGGATAACTGAATGTGGGCACGCCACACCAGTGACTTCAGCTATCTGCTCGCCCGGGTATCCATGTCTTTCGGAGTCTCGTAACAGTCCTTGCCTTCGATATAGCCCTGCATGATGGCGACTATCTCCGCCGTGCGTTGTCCGGGTTGTGTGCTCATGCTCTGCCACTTTGTGGAAGGACTGATTGCTGGAAGTGCATGGTGGCGCTATGTTTAGACGCGGAATGAAGCGGACGAAAAATAACTATTTAGGAGCAAGCAGCATGCTTTGGAAGACTTTGATGGCTGCCACTTTTTTGATGCCGTTAGTAGCGGGCTACAACACGGCTTTCGCACAGGCCATTTCGGTTGATGTGCCTAAGATTGTAGAGGCTGCCATGAAGAATCAGTACGGTAATCACTACGACACGAAGCACTCGTGCTGGGAGTTTTCGAGTAAGTCAGAACAAGGGAATGTCGTGGCCTACTGCATGCGGCCCTCTGAACCTGAACTGGTCACTACGGCTGTAGGCGCACAAGTCTATTTTTATGCCGTCAATGCCAATGACATCGATCACGTAGACAAATACTTGTACGCACCGAATGACCCAGGTCTGATGGGTGCATTCAAGATCCAGATCGATGCTAAAGGCGACTGGACTTACGTTGCATTCGACAATGCGATGGCCTATGGCACTAATGGAACCTGTGGATGCAATAAAGCTAAGTTCGTCAAGCTGAGCAACAAAGGTGACTACGGCTGGCTATTTACTAGCGGTGGCGTATGGCAGGGCACGGTGGTCGCCGATTACAGCATTCTTGTAGCCCGAGGCGATGGTTTCGCGGATATCAGCTCGATCCCTGAGATTACGGAAGCCGCTCAAGACATCAAGTACGAAGTCAAAGTGAGTGACGGCGCAACCGGAGATGCAATGTTTCCTTTGCTTGTGACCAAGAAAAAATCAGGGGTCGAGGTTGATAGCTTTCTTGTGAAATACGACAGCAAGAAAAAAGTGTATGCGTTGCCGAAGGGTAAGTAGTATTTGAGTGCCAGCAGACAAATTTAACTATACATAGGGAGCGTGTAATGACTGATGCACTTGATGCGCGTTGGAATGCTGCGAAGCCTGATATTGCCGATGCTGCCGAGAGGGCCGGTGTTGACGCGGGGCTTATGGCTAAAATTGCTGGTTTTGAATCGCAGTACGATTCAACCAATAGACCCATTGCTGGGCACAAGAAGGCTCACCTGAACACCGTTACGCAGTTCGATGGCGTCAAGGCAATGTCTTCAGCTTATGGATATGGCCAGTTCACAAACCAGACTTGGGCTGGGATGGTCCGTGAGTACGGCGAGAAATATGGAGTCAAAGGGGCAAGTGCGCTAACCGATGCCCAGGCAAATACAGCTGAGTATCGTACCGATTCCAGACTCCAGGCAGGAATGCTTGCTGAATTTACTCGGCAGAATGTGGAGAAAGGCGCGAGGCTAGGCGGCCCCGATGCTGATGCGAATGTGTATGCCTTGCACAATCTCGGGGGCTCGGCTGGACCCAAGTTTTTGAACGCACTGAAAGACGACCCTGATCAACGCGTCAGTGCAGTTCTTTCGAAAGATGTGATCGAACGAAACGTGGGGCTTTATGGCGACGGAACTGTGTCGGTCAAGCAGGCTTACGAGAAAATGGGGGAGTTGTTAGGTAAGTACGATAGTTACGCAGCAGATATTTCTGGAAAGACGCAGGGGGTACAACAACCCGCTGCTCAAGCAGCACAGGCTCACAATCCTGTTGCAGCTCCGCACCACCACGTCGAGACCCAACACCACCACGCCGAGGCCCCTCATGTATTGAAGCACGGAGATCGCGGTGATGCGGTTCGTGACCTTCAATCGGGGCTGCATCAACTTGGTTACACAGGCGAGAATGGACGGAAATTACACTCGGACGGCGACTTTGGTTCATCGACAAAAGCGGCGGTGGAAGCTTTTCAGCATGACCAGCATTTGAAAGTGGATGGCGTTGTTGGATCTGCGACGATGAAGTCTATGAAGAACGCACAGCAGCAAGTTCAGGACACGCCTCCACAGACCACTCCATCGCTCCTCGACGACCCAGCGCATGCAGGGCATGCCATGTTCCAGCAGGCCCGAAGCGGTGTGCACCAGTTGGATGCGGAGCAGGGGCGTGTGCCTGACAAACTCAGTGACAACATCGCTGGCGCTTTGACTGCCGCAGCGAAGGCCGGGGGACTCAAACGGATCGATGCGGTTGCACTAAGCGAAGATGGCACGCGTGTATGGGCCGCTCAACACGTGATTCCCGGCGCGCTCAATGCAACAGCTAGTGTGGCCGCTGCACAGGCTGTGAACACACCAATCGAAAAGAGTGCCGCAGTGTTCAATCAAGCAGCACAAGCCCAAGCGCAAGTTCAGCAGACCCAGCAAGTTCAGCAGGTGCAGGGGCAGCAAGGGCCGGGTGGTCCAGCGATACTGCGTTGAGCCCGCGTGACTGCTAGATGTCTCGGTCTCGGAGATGCATTAGTTATTCGTGCCCGATACCAGTGGGGTTCTGCTGGCACTAACCGCAATCCTGACGCTGATGGCGGAGTCGTCTTGTCTTGCCGGAATTCGTGCCGGTTCTGTCGTGGAGCCCTTCATGCACCGACGTGCCAGCGCAGGTGCGTTGCGACTACAGCGAGCTGGTCGAGTCTTTCGCCGTGCCGCATAACCTTATGGCGTTGCGGATATGCGTGAATTGATGTTGGCATCGTCAATGGATTGCTCGACCTTTGATGATCGGAGGCAAGGGAGTAATCTTGCGCGCCACCTTTATATGGAGAGTTGCCGTGCGTTGGATGCCTGCCACCTTGCTTATTGCGCTGTGTGTCGCGGGCTTTGCCCATGCCGGTGGAGCATTGGCTCCAGGCAAGGACGGTGCCGATGTCGCCGCAGGCTCCCCGTTACGTCAGCAGCTCAACACCGCGCTGCATGCGTCCGAGGCCGGCTACGATGGCAAGTATGTTTATAAGGTCATGTGGGCGTCGGATCGTTACGCCTATGCCTGCTATCTGATGCAAGACAAGGACGGCGTGTATTCGCGCACCGACGAATCCATCGATATGTCGCGCCGTATCTTGAAAAAGCAGGGTGGCAACTGGGTGCTGGCAACGCAGATCGATGGCTTTGCCTCGACGAAAGATGCGCCGGAATGCAATCTCGTTTTCGATGGCTCCATCGATAACGAGCTGCTTGAACACGTGATTCGCGCCTATCCGCTGCAGAACTGATGAGTGTCGATGCGCGTCCGCTAGCGATTTTCCTGATGGGACCGACCGCGTCGGGCAAGACCGCATTGGCGTGTGCATTGTCTGAGCGCTTTCCGCTGGGCTTGATCAGCGTCGACTCGGCGCTGGTCTATCGTGGCATGGATATCGGCACCGCCAAGCCCGATGCGGCGACGCTGGCGCGCTACCCTCATGAGCTCATCGACATTCGCGATCCGGCCCAGCCGTATTCGGCGGCGGACTTTCGTACCGATGCTCTCGCGGCGATGGATCGCGTTCATGCCAAGGGGCAGGTGCCGCTGCTTGTCGGTGGCACCGGGCTTTACTTTCGTGCGCTGCAACGTGGGCTCTCTCAATTGCCTGAAGCCGATCCGCTAATCCGCGCCAGGCTGGCCGCCGAGGCGGGGCAGATCGGTTGGGCCGCGATGCACGAGCGCCTAGCGAGGCTTGATCCGGTCGCCGCGGCGCGCATCCGGCCGGCGGATGTCCAGCGTCTACAGCGCGCCCTGGAGGTGATCGAGCTGACCGGTCGCCCCTTGAGCGAGCAACAACAAGGCGGCAGCGGCGAGCGTTTCCCCTGGCGGGTGCTCAAGCTGGCGCTGTTACCCAGCGAGCGGGGGCCTTTGCACGAACGCATCGCGCGTCGATTCGACAATATGCTGGCAGAGGGTTTCCTGGAGGAGGTGCGTGCCTTGCGCCAGCGGGATGATTTGCATGCCGACCTGCCGGCGATTCGCGCGGTGGGTTATCGCCAGGCCTGGGAGCATCTGGACGGCCTGGTCGATGCCGCCACCTTTCGTGACAAAGGGGTATTTGCCACGAGGCAGTTGGCCAAACGGCAAATCACCTGGCTGCGCAGTGAGTTGGATGCCCGCGCGTTCGATCCCGAACGGGCGGATTTGCCCGGGCGGGCGCAGGATGCCTTGCGATTGTTCCTGGGCATCCCCACGTAGCATGGCGAGGTTATTTACTGTCAGTGTTACGTGAAATGCATTTTGGCTCGGCGAAAGAGCGAAAGTGCTCTTTCATCAAGAATTTAAAAGCGGTTAATATTCCTTCGCCTTGGGTCGGGGCGCGTTGCGCGTCTTTTATCTGACCCGTTCGCTGCGAGGGGAGAACAACAAATGTCCAAAGGGCAGTCATTGCAAGATCCATTTCTTAACGCACTGCGTCGCGAGCGCGTCCCGGTTGCCATCTATCTGGTCAACGGCATCAAGCTGCAGGGGACGATCGAATCGTTCGACCAGTTTGTCGTGTTGTTGCGCAACCAGGTAAGCCAGATGGTTTACAAACACGCTATTTCCACCGTGGTACCCAGCCGTAACGTTCGCGTCGGCAATGGCCACGATGGCCATACGGAAGCTACGGTCGCCCCCGCTGAGGCGGAAGGCTGAGCCACGTGAGGTTGATCCACTCTGTTTGATCGTCAGAAGAAAGGCGAACGTGCCGTACTCGTCCTGCCGCATTCACGCGGCGAGGGCGATGCGGCGCGCCGAGCCGAAGAGTTCGTTGAACTAGCCAAGTCGGCCGGCGCCGAGGTTCTGGGCAGTATTCCTGCTCGCGTCGAAGACCCCAATCCACGCTATTACATCGGTACCGGCAAGGCCGACGAGGTTGCTGAGGCCGCGCGTGCGCTGGAGGCCGATGTGGTGCTGGTCGACCACCTGCTGACCCCGGTGCAAGAGCGCAACCTGGAGAAGTTGCTGAATATCCGGGTCGTCGATCGGGCTGGGCTGATTCTGGATATCTTCGCCCAGCGAGCCCGCTCGCACGAAGGCAAGCTGGAAGTGGAGCTGGCCCAGCTCAAGCACATCGCTACCCGGCTGGTGCGTGGCTGGACCCATCTGGATGCCCAGCGCGGCGGTGCCATCGGCAACCGCGGCCCTGGTGAAACCCAGCTCGAGCTGGATCGCCGCTTACTCGCCGAGCGGGTCAAGATGCTGACCAAGCGGCTGGAGAAAGTGCAAACCCAGCGTGGTCAACAGCGGCGCTCGCGCATGCGCAATACCGTGCCCAGGGTGGCCCTGGTGGGCTACACCAATGCCGGTAAATCCACCTTATTCAATGCGCTGACCACGGGCGAGGTCTATGCCGCCGATCAGTTATTTGCCACGCTCGATCCCACCGTGCGCAAGCTGGAGGATCTCAGCTGCGGGCCGGCGGTGCTGGCCGATACCGTCGGTTTTATCCGCGACCTGCCGCACGATCTGGTGGCGGCCTTCCGCGGCACCTTGATCGAGGCCCGTGATGCCGACCTGCTACTGCATGTCTGCGACGCGGCCGACGACGAGCGCGAACGCCTGCACCGCGTAGTCGATAAGGTGCTGGAAGAGATCGACGCCGGCGACTTGCCGCAGCTGCTGATCATGAACAAGATCGACCTGGCGGGCACCGAGCCGCGTATCGACCGCGATGCCGAGGGCCGGCCGCAGAAGGTGTGGCTATCTGCCGCACGTGGCCTGGGTATCGACTTGCTGCGCCAGGCGCTGGGCGAATTGCTGGGCGGCGACCGGGTTCAATCCCCCTTGCATTTGCCGTTGTCGGCGGGCCGTTTGCATGCCCGGCTCAAGGCGGCAGGCGCGATTGTCGGCGAGGCGGTGGATGAGCATGGCTGGCGGCTGGATATCGATGCCCCGCGTAGCGTCATCGCCCCGCTAAGCGGTGGCAACGCGGCCGAGGCCGAGCTACTGCGCGAATTGCTCGGACCGGTCGAGTAGTTGGCCCAAGCCGCCCCGCGCGTCACCGGAGTTGAGCCGCTTGCTGATCAGCTCTGCTAGAATCACCGATGTTTGTGCGGGCAACTGCGTTAGCAGGGCGCCCTTGCCAGACATGTGACACGACACCATGTGATATCCCGTTCAACGCATCCCCGGCCGATGTTGCCGGCCTCCCTGCGGCCTCAAGGAGACTGACCATGGCCTGGAACGAACCCGGTAATAACGGGCAGCGCGACCCCTGGAACAAACAACGCCAGAACAGCGGCAAGCCAAACCTCGATGACCTGCTCAAGCAGCTCAAGGACCGCCTGGGCAAGTTTGGCGGTGGTTCCGGCAGCCTCTTCACCATCGTGCTGGCCTTGTTGCTGGCCTGGTTGCTGCTAAGCAGCTACACCATTGTCGATGCCCGCCAATCCGGCGTTGTGCTGCGCTTTGGTCAATATGCGCGCACCCTGGGGCCTGGTTTTCACTTCAAGCTGCCGCGGCCGATCGAGACGGTGAACAAGATCGGTACCACCGAGATCCGTTCGGTCTCCGACAAGGTGAGCATGTTGACCAGCGACGAGAACATCATCGCGGTCGATTTCAACGTGCAATACCAGGTTTCCGACGCACGCAAATTCCTGTTCTCCACCCGTGACCCCGAAGACACCTTGAAGCAGGCGGCCGAAGCCGCGGTGCGTACGGTGGTCGGCGCCAACGTGATGGACAACATCCTGACCAGCCCGGGCGAGCAGGCGGCTGTCGTGGTGCCGGCTACGGCGAGCACGGCGGCTGCACCAGCCGTCGCTGCGTTGCCGGCGGCAGCCGTGCCGGCGCAGACCCGCGACACCCTGCAACAGCAAACCCGCGAAATTCTGCAAGCCACGCTCGATGGCTACGATTCTGGCCTGATGGTCACCGACGTCAGCTTCCAGAACGTGGCGCCGCCGCAAGACGTGAAAGACGCCTTTGACGACGTCAACTCCGCTCGCGAAGACAAGCAGGGCACCGAGAACAAGGCGCGTGCCTATGCCAGCCAGGTGGTGCCGGTCGCCCGTGGTGAAGCCGCGCGCATTTCGGCCCAGGCCCAGGGCTACAGCGCTGAGCGCGTGGCCCGTGCTAACGGCGATGCCGCGCGTTTCGATCTCATCCTCAAGGAATACCGCGCCGCGCCCGAGGTTACCCGCCGTCGTTTATGGCTGGAGACCGTCGAAGACGTGATGTCGAACAATCCCAAAGTGCTCGATGGCAGTGGCGGCCGCAACATGATTTACCTGCCGCTCGATCGTGTCGGTACGGCCAAAGATCTGCCCGGTGTCACCATGCAGGCGGCGCCCGGCACGGATGCCGCCATCGGCAAGGATAAATAGCCATGAAGTACATCTCCGGTATTCTCGTCGTGCTGGCCGTGTTGCTCGGCTATAACAGCATGTTCATCGTCCACGAAGGCGAAACCGCCTTGGTGATGCAGTTTGGCAAAATCGTGCGTACCGGTGACAAACCCGGCCTGCATTTCAAACTGCCGCTGATCCAGCAGGCTCAACTGTTCGACAACCGCATCCTGACTCTCGAAGCCCAGCCGGAGCGTTATTTCAGCTCCGAGAAAAAGAGCGTCGACGTCGACTTCTACGTGAAGTGGCGCAGTGCCGACAACGCCGCTTATTACCGCGCCACCGCCGGCACCGAGTTGAACGCCGCCAATCGCCTGACCCCGATCGTCAAAGATGCCCTGCGGTTCGAATTCAATGCGCGCACCCTGCAAGAACTGATTGCCGGTGGCCGCAAAGACATCACCGAGCGCGTGCGCAAGCAAACCGATGCGGCCGCCCGCAAGAGCCTGGGTATTACCGTGGTCGACGTACGCATCAAGCGTATCGACCTGCCCAAGGAAGTGAGCGAGTCGGTTTACAAGCGCATGCGTTCCGAGCGCCTGCAATTGGCCAACGAGTTGCGCTCCACCGGTCAGCAGGCTGCCGAAACCATCCAGGCCGATGCCGATCGCCAGCGTACCGTGCTGATCGCCGATGCCGAACGCGATGCCGCCAAGGTGCGCGGTGAGGGCGATGCCCAGGCGGCGGCGATCTACGCCCAGGCCTACGGGCAAGATCCCGAATTCTTCGCTTTCTATCGCAGCCAGTCGGCGTACAAAAAGTCGTTCGAGGACGGCAAGGGTGTGCTAGTACTCAAGCCCGATTCCGAATTCCTGCGCTACTTCAACGACAGCGCCGGCAAGCGATAAACAAGATTCACCTCTTAACCCTGTGCGCAGGGTTAAGGAAAAAACCGATGGACGCCTTCCCCTGCCGGCAGAGGGAGGCTGGGAGGGGGTGACAGGCTTGCCTCTCCCCAACGCTTCCTGGCCAAGCCGGGGAGAGAGCCCGTCAAAACGCATTTAAATACACGAGACAACATCATGGGTAAGTCAGTCGTAATTCTCGGCGCGCAATGGGGCGACGAAGGCAAGGGCAAGATCGTCGATCTGCTGACCGAGCGTGTCGGCGCGGTAGCCCGTTTCCAGGGTGGCCATAACGCCGGCCACACCCTGGTCATCAAGGGCAAAAAGACCGTGTTGCACCTGATTCCGTCAGGCATCCTGCGCGACGACGCGCTGTGCCTGATCGGCAACGGCGTGGTGTTGTCGCCAGCCGCGTTGATGCAGGAAATCGCCGAGCTTGAAGGCAACGGCGTCGACGTGCGCCCGCGCCTGAAGATCAGCCCGGCTACGCCGCTGATCATGCCGTACCACATCGCTGTCGATAAGGCGCGCGAAATCGCTGCCGGCGGCAAGGCCATTGGCACTACCGGTCGTGGCATTGGCCCGGCTTACGAAGACAAGGTTGCCCGCCGCGGTATTCGTGTGGCCGACCTGATGTACCCGCATGAGCTGCCGGCGCAGCTCAAAGAAGTGGTCGAGTATCACAACTTCGTGCTGACCCAGTGGCTGAAGGCCGCGCCGGTCGACTACCAGCAGGTGCTCGACGAGGCACTGACCTGGGGCGAGTACCTGCGCCCGATGGTCGACGACGTCGCCACCATCCTGCACGACATCCGTAAAGACGGCGGCAATATCCTGTTCGAGGGTGCGCAAGGCGCGCTGCTCGATATCGATCATGGCACCTATCCCTACGTCACCTCGTCCAACACCACCGTTGGCGGCGCACTTGCCGGCACCGGCGTGGGCGCCGGTGATATCGACTATGTGCTCGGCATCTGCAAAGCCTACGCCACCCGCGTCGGCGGCGGCCCGTTCCCCACCGAACTCAACGACGAGATGGGTGAGCTGCTGCGCAAGAAAGGCAATGAGTACGGCGCCAGCACCGGCCGTCCGCGCCGTTGCGGCTGGATCGACCTCGTCGCCCTCAAGCGTGCGGTGCAGATCAACGGCATCAGCGGCCTGGCCATCACCAAGCTCGACGTGCTCGACGGCCTCTCCACCATCAAGGTCTGCATCGCTTACGAATACCGCGGCAAGCGTCGCGAGCTGGCGCCGCTGGACGCCGATGGCTGGGCCGAGTGCAAGCCGGTCTACCTCGAATTCCCGGGTTGGGAAGAATCCACCGCCGGCATCCGCGACTGGAACAAACTGCCACCCGCAGCGCGTGCCTATCTGCGCGCGGTCGAAGAGCTGTCGGGTTGCCGCCTGGCGCTGGTCGCCACCGGTGCCGATCGCGAAGACACCATCGTGCTGGACGATCCGTTCGCCTGAGCGATGCTGATCCACGCATGACAAAAAAGGCCCGCGAGGGCCTTTTTTGTTTGCTGCATTTCTGCGAGATCGGCACCGCAATTCAGCACTGTGCCAGCGACGTCAGTCATTGCGACATCTATTCGCTGCCGCAATACGCAGTCGCCATACGGATGCGCGATGGAAGGTCGCCTGGATCGATGGATGCCGGACTGGCTTCGTCAGGTGTCAGTGCTGTGTATCCAATGGCGCGGGTGGTGTCTTCGGCGCGGTGACGCTTTGCAAAGAGCCCACGGTGACGATGCCTCGCCACTCGGCATCGCGCGCCTGGAAGTATTTATTGGGCTTGGAGGTGGGGTCGCCCATGGGATAGTCGCAGCCGGGAAGGGGGGCGCCTCCTATCGAACGGGTGGCGCATGCCGTTGTGTCGCCGGTACCGTAAGGTTTACCCGGCTTGAAACTTTGAATACGGCCGCTGCTGTAGCCAAGGTGTGATTCGGTGCCTTGCAGCATGTTTTGCCCGAGTTGCGTCACCATGCGCGGCTTGGCTACAGCGTCCCCATATTCGAGCGATAGTTTTTCAACCATGGTCCTGGCCTGCTCGCGCTGCTCCGCATCGAGTTGCGCCCAGACCGTGTCGCGAGTAACGAGAAAGCTGGGGTAGTTGCGCTCGGCGGCAAGCGCCAGCCATGCATAAGCGGTGACGGGATCTTTCCGAACGCCTTCGCCGTTGAGATACAGCAAACCGATGCATAGCTGCGAAAGCTTGTCCGCATAGCGGGCTCCAAGCAGAAAATACTTCATCGCCTCGGCGTAATCGCCTTTCGCATAGCGCTGGATGCCCTCGAACTCGCCTTCGATGTCAGGGTGGCCCCAGGTCGAGCTGTTGCTCATGGCTCTGAGCAAATCGCGCGATGCCTTGTCCTGGAATGGGGCAGGGTTCGTAACGTCGGAACCTGCGTGGGCTGCGCTCATGGCCAGCACGCAGGCGAACAAGCAGGTGAGACCACGGTAGATCCTTCTCATGACCGCCTCTCGCATTGGGCAGTGAAAAGATTCGCTACAACCTGGCGCCATACACAGCCAGGCATGGCCGCGGCAGTGTACTCAAATTCCATAAGAAAGACCTTATCTGGCGCGAAGCGGCGAGATCACTCCGAGTGGCCGGGATCTAGCAAAAACTCAGTTGCCACGGCATCGATCCCATGCGTATAGGCGACGGCAATATCCGCGCTCGACCGGGCATGTCACCGCCAGCGAACAGGGCGCCAAGCCGATCGCAACGTGTTTAGGCGTTGAACGGGTTATTCGGTCAGCTCTCGGTTTTTCCGAAACCCGCACAGATGGTCAAGGCCGGTCAGTGCTGGAAGCCAGTGCTACAGGGTCGAGTCATGGGTCGAGTGTTTTATCGGCGTATGACCATGCGCACATCAACATGCGCTGTATCGGTTCATCGCCTGTGCCATGAATCGGCTATCGGTGGCCGGTCGTTGATCGGTGCGTTTGGCCGCCTATTTCGTACGCACCCGGCGATAAGTCGCTGGCGGCAGGCCGGACCATTTGGAAAAGGCCTTGGTAAAGGTGGTGCGGTCAGCGAAGCCCAGCTTGGCGGCGATGGCGTCGATGTCGAGATCACGGTCCGCCAGCATGGTTTTGGCGAGATGGAAACGCGTCTGCGACTGGATCGCCGCAAACGAAGTGTCGGCCTGCCTGAGTTTGCGCTGCAAGGTACGCGGCCCGATGCTGAGTCGCCTGGAGGCTTCTTCCATCGTGATGGCGGGGGTGTGCCTGAGCAAGGTGGACAGCATGGTTTCCAGGCCGTTGGCGTCTTGCCATTGCTTTAGGCGCAGTTCCAGCAGCAATTGCATTTTTGCGTGCAGGGCGGGTGACCCGCTGGGCAACGGTCGGTCGAGCAACATTGCATCGTAGCGGGCGATGTCATGACTGGCGCCGAAACTTGGCCGTGAGCCGAACTGCTTTTCATAGTTGGCCAGTGTTGTCATCGGCGGGTGTCGGAAAGCGATGTCGGGGCGCACCTGTGGCCCCAGTAATTGGGTCAGCACCCGGTGGAGTACTACGTGGATAGTCTCGACCAAGCCGGGTGAGTCGATCATCGCCTCGTCGTTGCGCAGCTCGAAAGAAATCGTGAAGCGGTCGCCGTCGAGTTCGTGCTTCGAGGTGATGCCGGGATGGACGAAATACGGCAGAAAGTCGAGCATCCACAAGGCTTCGCGCAGTGAGCTGCTGGTCGCCAGAAAGGTCTGAATTTCGGGCGTGTGCTCAAAGCCGTAATGTTCGCCGAGCACGAAGGGGTAATGCGCCCGGGTCGAGCGCCGCATGCTCAGGTCGATCAAGGCTGAGATGACACCGAGATCGGCATGCGCGTTGCCGTCCGGCAGGTCGGCCAGGTGGATGCCGGTCTCTGCCAGTACCGATTCGATGTCGAAGCCGCAAAGCGTGGCGACTCGCGCCAATAGCGATACATCGCGAAAAGAAATCGTTGGCGGCTGACGGCTGCCGTCGTCAGTACGTGCATTGCCGGCGTTCAATGTCACCAGTCACCCTCCACGGCTTAACGGCGACGGACTATAGCGAATGTCGCGTAAAGCCACGTATTGGCGTCGTGCGGCATAGTCGCGCGCCGGCTTCGTTCCTACTATGTGGCACGGCTTGAGTGGGAAGCGCGTCATGAATCGTGCCATCAGCTATAGCGAAACCATCGTCGCCCGCGAACATCTGGATTTCGGTCTGGACTCGACGGTACCCAAGTGCTGGTACGACAGCCATGTGTACAAATCGCGCTACATGGATGCGTTGCAGCTGAGTTTTCCGGATGGTGAACGCTATTTCATCACCAGCGTGCGGGCGTTCCGCGACAAGATCGTCGATCCCGCGTTGCTAGTGGCGGTGCGCGACTTTATCCGCCAGGAAGGTCAGCACGGCATGGCGCACACACGCTATAACGAATTGCTGAAATTGCAGGGTCAGCCGGTCGATGCCTTGCAGGCCTGGTTCAAGGCGATATTGGACGAGCGTACACGCCGTTACTCGGCGGAGTACAACATCGCGCTGACCGCCAGCGCCGAGCATTTCACCGCGATGCTGGCGGACGCGTTGTTCTCCAAGGTGTCGACCACGCAAGGGATGGACCCGCGCATACGCAATCTATTGGCCTGGCATGCGATCGAGGAGATGGAGCATAAGTCGGTCGCCTTCGATGTGATGTGCAAGGTGGCCGGGGTCGGTTACTGGCTGCGCATTGGCGCGATGTTGATGAGCATCAAACACATCCTGGTGATCTCCTATACGCTGACCGATCGGATGTTGGCGGCCGATGGTTATTCGTATTGGCGTCGACGCTGGCTGCATGGTCGAAACTTGCTCTGGGTGCATGGCCCCAGAAAGGGGTTATTCGGCGCGTTGATGCCCAAGCTGCTGAGCTACTTCAAGCCCGGCTTCCATCCGAATGACTTGCCGGTTATCCACAATTATCGCGATTGGCTGACCGCCTACGAGAGCAGCGGCGATCCAGCGCTTGCTTGTGAGGCTTTGCTCGCCGCTGCCCACCGCTGATGAGCGCTGGATGTGTCGAATCGATCGACGCCGTAACGGTCGCGGCGTCGATGGTGGTCGGCTGCTATCGCCAGACATCGAACGCGCTTCAGTCGGCTTGCTGACCCTGCAATTCGGCTAGCTGCAGGCGTAGCGCTTCATTTTCAGCCGTCAACTCGGCCACGCGCTGACGCAAGGTCTGCAACTCTTCACTCTCCGTGGCGGCTTCGACCGCTTCAGGTTCTTTGCGGGGTTTGCGCTTGGATTCGCGCACGCGCTTGGCGGCCTGCTTGAGTTCGTCGCCGCCGGCAATCGCAGCGGCGCGCTGTTCCTCGGCTGGCAGGCTTGCGACGGCGGCAGCGGCATTGATCGAGATGGTGCCGGACTTCACCGCGGCGACGACTTCCGGCTCGGCCTGTTTCTGGATCTTTTCGATCAGCACGACCTGGCTGCTGCTCAGGCGCGCTTCGCGGGCGATGGCTTCGCGGCTTTTCAGTGGTGTGGCTTGCGGCAGCTCGGCGGCTGCGATTTCGGCCGTAGCAGGGTTATCCACCGCTGCATCCGCAGTTACCGGCGCCATCGCTGATTCGCTGTCGGCCACCGGCACACGGATTTGTCGTTCGGCGAGAATCTCGCGCTTGCGCAGGGCCAGTACGCCGCGCTGGAAATCCGACACGCTGCGCCGGCCCAGATGCTGATTGATCATCCACAAATGCACGTCTTCGATGCTGCGGAAGTGCGTGTTTTGCACGGTATTGAACGGCAGGTCGTGTTTGCGGCAAATGCCGTAGCGATTGTGGCCGTCGACCAGGATGTTGTCCCACAGCACCAGCGCATCGCGGCAACCTTCGGCGAGAATGCTGCGCTCCAACGCCTCGTGTTCATCCGCCGTCATCGGGTCGATATAGGCTTTGAGTTCTTCGTTGACGACAATGTCCATGGCGGGGTTCCGGCAGCTGCAAGGGGGCTGCATTGTAGAGAAGGGGCGCATGCCGTGCGCTGCTTTGCTAGCGCCGGCAAGAACACGAAATGACTTGACACTTCGCGATAACGGCGTTGTCTCTTGTTACGTCAGCCACCTGGGCGCAATCTGCCGGATCCCATCTCAACGGCAGCCTGGACCTGACTCGGCGGCCCGATCGCTGCCCGCAACCAGCAGTGAAAACTTACGTCAGGGGGCACCCCATGCTTAGCCTCGGCCACAGCCCGCTGGCGTCATCCGTGACCTCGGCCATGACTTTCGGCGGTGTCTGGACAGGCCTGTTGGCGGTCACCATCCATGGGTCGGAGCTTGCTCTTTTGCTGCGCGCTTACACGCACGCGGGTTTTTTGGCCGGTCAGGCCGTTACTTATGAGGGGATGTCATGCGTCGTTATCTGGTTACCGCAATTGCCTTGGCGCTCGCCGGCATGTCTATGACGGCGGTGGTGGCTGCTCCGGCAGCGGCCACTGCTGCCCTCGCTACGACCCAGCTGCCGCGCAGCGTGCGGCCTACGCATTACGACGTATCGGTGACGCCGCATCTCGATTCGCTGAGTTTCGATGGCAAGGTCGGTGTCCATGTCGAGGTGCTGCAGCCGACCGCGAGCATCACGCTCAATGCCATGGACATGACTTTTTCCGAGGTCAGCCTGACCCCTGCGGGTGGCAAGAAGGCGGCGTACCCCGCACCGAAGATCACGGTGGATGCCGCCGCGCAAACGGCGACCTTTACCTGGGCGCAGCCGATAGTTCCCGGCAGCTATCAGCTGGAGATGACTTACACCGGCAAAATCGGTACCCAGGCCAATGGCCTGTTCGTGATCAAATACGACACCAAGGCCGGCAGTAAGCGCGCGCTGTATACACAGTTTGAGAATTCCGACGCGCGGCGCTTCATTCCGTCGTGGGACGAGCCGGCCTACAAGGCTACGTTCACGCTGGAAGCGACCGTGCCCGCCGAGCAAATGGCCGTGAGCAACATGCCGGTGGCCGAGAAGAAAGATCTCGGCAGTGGTTTGGCGCAGGTGCGTTTTGCGCCATCGCCGAAGATGTCCACCTATTTGCTGTTCTTCGGTCTTGGCGAGTTTGAGCGCGCTACCACGCAATCCGATGGCACCGAGATCGGGGTGATCACCCAGAAGGGTGCGGTGTCGCAGGCGACCTTTGCGCTGGATTCGGCCAAGGCCGTGTTGCACGAATACAACGATTACTTTGGTACGCCGTATCCGCTGCCCAAGCTCGACAATATCGCGTCCCCCGGCAGTAGCCAGTTCTTTGGCGCGATGGAGAACTGGGGCGCGATCTATACCTTTGAGTATGCGTTGTTGCTGGACCCTTCCATCTCGACCCAGTCTGATAAAGAAGAGGTGTTCTCCACGGCCGCGCACGAAATGGCGCACCAATGGTTTGGCGATCTGGTGACCATGCGCTGGTGGGACGATCTCTGGCTCAACGAGGGTTTTGCATCGTGGATGGCGGCACGCACCACGGAGAAATTGCACCCGGAGTGGAACACCGCGCTGACCGCGGTGGATGTGCGTGAAGGCGCGATGAGCCGCGACGCTATCGCTACCACTCACTCCATTGTGCAGCACGTCGCAACGGTGGAGCAGGCGAGCCAGGCCTTCGATGTGATTACCTATTCCAAGGGCGAGGCGGTGATCCGCATGCTGGAGGGTTACGTCGGTGCGGATACCTGGCGCGAAGGCGTGCGTCGTTACATGAAGGCCCATGCTTACAACAACACCGTGTCTGACGATTTGTGGCGTGAGGTCGAGGCCGCCGCAGGTAAGCCAGTGACCGCCATCGCCCACGATTTCACCTTGCAGCCTGGCGTGCCGATGATTCGCGTCGAGGCCGCCTGCACCGCAGGCAAGACCACGCTGACCCTGACCCAGGGTGAGTTCACCAAAGATCGCCCGGACAAGAAACCGCTGTCATGGCGGGTGCCGGTGATTGCACAGGCGGTGGGCTCGGCCACGCCGGTGCGTACGCTGGTCAGCGGTGGCCATGCCAAGCTGGATGTGCCGAGCTGCGGCCCGATCATCGTCAATGCCGGGCAGAGTGGTTACTACCGCACGCTGTACGCGCCGGCTCAGTTCGCCGCGATCAAAGACAGCTACGCCAAGCTCGCGCCGATCGACCAGCTGGGCCTGTCGGGCGATACCTGGGCGCTGGGCATGGCCGGGCTGCAGCCGGTGTCGGATTATCTCGACCTGGTCAAGGCAACCGCGGTCGATGCCGACCCGCAGATCTGGGGCGATATCGCCGGAAAACTGGCCAGCCTGGATAACTACTACGACGGCGACGCAACGCGACAGGCGGCATTCCGCAAGTTCGCCATCGCGCGGCTAGAGCCCCTGTTCACCCGCATTGGCTGGCAGGAGCGGCAGGATGAGGCCGCACCAGTCAAGGTTCTGCGCATCGAGCTGATCAACGCACTCAGCCGACTGGATGATCCGACGGTGTTGACTGAATCGTTGCGCCGCTACAAAGCCCAGGCGAGCGATCCGAATGCGCTGCCGGCGGCACTGCGCAAATCGATTCTGGGGGTGGTGGCGCGGCATGCGCCGAAGACAATGCGCTGGCGCAGCGTGCACTCGATCTGGCGTTGACCGACGAGCCGGGCGCAACCAATAGCGCGGGCATGATTTCCGGTGTTTCGCGTTCGCACCCGGCACTGGCTTTCGATTTCGCCATTGCGCATATCGATCAGGTCAGCAAGAAAGTCGATTCGTCGGCGAGCAGCCGTTACTACCCGATGCTGGCTTCCAACTCGCTGGACCCGGCCATGGTCGGCAAGGTCAAGGCTTACGCCGATGCTCATGTCGCCGCAGGTTCGCGCCGCGATGCCGAGACCGTCATGGCCAGCATTACGTACCGGGTGAAGGTACGCAATGAGCGCTTGCCGGTGATCGATGCCTGGTTGAAGAAAAACGGTAACTGAGCAAGCGCTAAGCGAAGACCACCGTCACCTCTGGCTGCATCCATCGAGGCTGGTTTGGCGGAGATCAGATGTTTTCATGTGAACACAAAAGGCCCTGCATGTGCCTAGGCGTTCACTTAACGTGTTGATGCACCGAAGCCCCGGAAAATCCGGGGCTTCTTTGTTTTGGCGATCCCGTAGACGGCACTGCGTGCGTTGCAGCGCAATAAACTTACTGAGGGCTACAGGAAGAAAACGTTGGTGTGCAGGTCATCACGCATGGACGACGGCGCGCGCACTTCTTCTCATTTTCGCTGAGCGCTGGTCGACTTGTACCGCAGTAGAAATACCTGTCTGACTCTCTAACTAGAGCTTGCATTTCGCTGTTATTGGTTGAATTGGTTTGGCGTTGATACCTGCGGGGCGCTGCGAAGTTCGCTACTCCAAAGAGCCCCCCCCATAGCTCACTTAGAAACTACTTCTACTGCGGATACCGCACCAAACTGAGTAACCCTGTCGCGAACGGCATCCCGGTACGGGTCCAGGCTACGAGTCGTATTGCAACTCCAAAACGAAAAATCAAATACAGACGATGGTTTCCTGTTGTCTGCCTGAATAGAAATATTTGATGCCCTCTTCGCATCAAATATTTCCAAAAAGTCTATGCTCAGAGAGTCCGATGTCTCTGCCCTACCAACGTAGCTAGCACCGAGGGCAATGGGCTCCTTGTCAGATTGCAAGAACTTGATGAAGTCCTGACGTCTCTCAGGCTGAACAGTCACCCACAACTTGACTGGGCTTATCTGACCCGTTGCGCAGTACGACTCGCTACAGGCGGCGGACTGCACCCAGCCAGCCAGGGCCAGAGCAAGCAGCATGTTGGAAAGTATTGAGCGCATTGATTGCTGTCAGACGCCCTGGATCAATTTAACTCGAGTCCACTCTCACTCACGAGGACCAAGTTATAGGTGCTCAATAGCTTCCCAGCGTCATTCCAATTCTGAATTTTCACCGATGTCACAACGCCTGCTGGACTCACGTCGTATTGATAGGCCTCAACGAGCTTGTTCACGTCAACATGCGGCGCGCAACCTGTTTCGGCAATCATTGAGCACATTGCAGAGCCGTGCCATCCGCCATTTGCTAGTCGCTGAACGGATATCCTTGGCCCTTTTGTATATTCCGCAGAATGGTCTGCGCTCTTCGGGATAGCGAATACCAGTTCAGCGATAGATCGACATTTGAACGCGCGGGACGAACAATTTTCAACACGTCCATCGACCTGCGAGACATCATTGGCAGGATTTTTTACGGCGTCGCGTGCAGTTCCTATGATGACGTTATTTTTTTCGATGCCTATAAAGTAACCTTGCTGCTTATCAACATATCGTATCGAGCAGCCAAGATCCCTAGCCGAATCGATGGGGAGGCTGCACAGAGTGCTGGTAACAGCCAGGACTATCGCCATAATAGTCATTGGTTTGGCCCCAAAAAGGAACTCGCTGCAGCGTCATAAGAGTCTTGATGAGCATCTTGATCGTTAGCCATTCGGTTTAGCCCGAAAAATCCAAGAGCTTTCCTTTCTTCGGAACTTCGATGGATTCCCTCATGTAGAAAATAAAACTCTTGCGTCCTCTCTGCATCGCCAACGGCCGTGCGCCCCGGCTGTAGGCCAGCCTTATCGACGGTGGTCGTGTTGCCCTGTGTATCCATAGCCCCAGATTCAACGGGATCAGCTCTTATTATGCGTCCTCCTAAATTTTGGGCAACCGAAGTCCCCGAAATAGAAAATGAGTAGGTCTTGTCGCCGCTCTTAAACGAGATATCCGCGGTCTTTCCTGAACTGGCCGCCGCGTTGACCGCCGTTGTCAGAGCTTTTTCTAAACCTGCATACGTTTTATGGTCCTCGTCGGTCGCATTCCTGGTTACATTCTTTCCATTTTCCTGCGTGACGACTTGATCGATCTGACATGTGTACGTCTTATTGGCTAGCGTGCAGGTACGTCCATCGGGATCGATGTGATCAATTGGGTTGTTGTTGACGTAATCGTACCGATTGAAGCTGAACGTGTTACCCGCCGTAGGCATGACAGGATCAACGCTGAGAAAATGCCCGGTTACTGGATCGTAGTACCTGTGCTGCATGTAGATGAGATTGGTCTCAGGATCATCCACATGTCCCGTGTATCCAGGCCCATTGGGTGGCGTACCTAACGCGATCGTTCCATATGGTGCATAGTCGAACGTAGCGGTGATGTTGCCTTGGGCATCTGCTTCCGCCAAGGGAGTTCCTTGGGGATCGGTATAGACGTAGGTGACGGTGCCGTTTGGCAGGGCGTGAGCGAACCCAATGTCTAAAAGCGCTAGCACGCAACCGGCGACGACTGCTCGACTGATAACCATCCGTTGTTCCCCCGTCCGTTACCCGCTCCGACGTGGCGGGCGTGTCATCCTGATGAGAACAATAATGGGGGAGGGGCGTCAAGCTCCTGGAAGCCAGCATCGCACTCCGATTTTCCCTATGCTATTGGATGGCGGTTCAATGCAAGGGGCGGCGGTCTCGCACAACCAACGTGCTTTGAATGACATGGTTTAGTCCTCTCCATAAAGCCTTAGATACAGGCACCCGTTACTGCCCGGGCATTGCGCCGGACAGCTGGGCCATATCGATGACAGCCTTGGCTGAGTGCTAGCAGGTATTAAACGTCGGCATAGCGAATCCTCTCAAGGACAGCCGATATCCGTGAAGGATGTTGCACCCCGAAGGGTCGCACCGACGCGTGAGCAACGCGTTGTTCCCCAGCCTGGCTACAACGCCATATCGTGGCGTCCCTCTGCCTGCGGCCTGATCGAATAGCCTTGCGATTTAGGGCTTTCTTGTTGACATCACGGTCGATGCGCAAGCGATATGATGGTGCACCGATAGGGCGCCGGGCGAAGGGGAGATCATGCATATTTCGAGAAAACTCAATCTCGCGCTATGGATTGTGAGTCTGTGCCTATGCAGTGTTTTCGCGCAGGCCTCCGATCAAGCGCTCGCGGATAAGCCTGTCGTCAAAGATAAGACTGAGGTGACCGGTTATGGTTTTAATTGGCATGCCGACCCCGATACGGTGAGGTGCATCAAGATGACGCCCGTGTTCGTGGCGAGCTTCAAGGCTTGCGTTCATCTGGCCAAAGACGACAGCCAAACCGGCACGATGAAATTTCAATGCGATGCCGGCGGCGACAAATCGTATTTGATCGCCGAGACGCTTAAGCAATGCCAGGATGCGAAGGACACCATGGCTGCCAACGCGCCTTAGCGCTGGCAGCGTATGCGATCAATCGCTGGGACTGGTGCAGGCCGCATGGCGGCTGCCTTCGATGCGTAGCACTTCGCCGCGATCTTGCAGAGTGATGCTGGCGGTGTAGTGCTCGGGTGAATCGAAATCGACCTGGCCCTTGCCGCTGATCGGCATGGCGCCGGGGCAGCTCAGCGTCCATGACAAAGCGGTGCTGCTGCGATGTTGGTCACTGCGCTGACACGACCTATCCGGCACAGCGATATCCGCAAAGGCGGTCCAGGGATCCATGTCCTCGGCCTCGCAATGCCATTGGGTCGATGGCGGTCCGGCTTGCCCTTGCTTGACGATGCGGGTAACGGTTTTCCATAAGCCGGGCATGGCTTTGAAGTCGCCAGGGTCGGCATGGCCAAGCGAGCTGCTCAGGCCGAAGGCGATAAGCAGCGTAAGCGTGGCGCTGCGGCTGACCGTGGGTTGCTGTTTCTGCATAAGACGATGCATCGCTGGAGCATTCTCCGAGAGCCGTGAATGGCGCGTGGCGTAGACACACGAAAACCCTGCCCGCAGCTAGCGGGCAGGGCAGGATCGAAGTGAATCTTAGTCCTGGGTTTCGGTGTTGGCTTCGTTCGACGCGTGGTAGTCGCCGAAATTGAACATGTTCATCAAGTTGCCGATGGCCGGCGCGTTGAGTGGCACGTACGGGTTTTCACGACGTGCAATCGGGTTGGGCAGGTTATCGCGGCTGCGCGATGAAATGGTCTCGTGCAGGCCCCAGTTGGCCTCGACGAATTTGTCGAACGAGACATGGTCGTAATACGTGTGTACGACACGACCGCCCTCGGAGTAGCGCGAGATCACCAGCAACGGAATACGCGTGCCATCGCCGAAGAAGTCGATCGGCTGGATATAGCCGGAATCCCAATAGCCGCCGCCTTCATCGAACGTCACCATGATGACGGTGTCGTTCCATACCTGCGGATTGGCCTTGGCCATCTCGACGATCTTCTGCACGTAGCCTTCGAACAGCTCCAGCTTGGACGATGCCGGGTGGCCGTCTAGCAGCCCATCGGGCTTGGCAATGGATACCGCCGGCAGCGTGTTGTTCTGGATATCGTTGTAGAGGTCGTTGATGTCCTGGTTGTTCTTGCGCAGCTCAGGATTGGTCATGACCTGGGTGGAATAAAGAAACGGATCGCAGATATTGCAGAACGTACCGGCCTCGCCATTTTCCTTGCCGTTGCCCCAGCCTTCGCCGTAGTACTTCCAGCTTACGTGGTGACGGTTGAGCAGCAGGGCGAGGTTGTCCTGGGTGGTTGGCGGTACGGTGAACTGGTTCGCTCCCAGCGGCGCGGGTGTGCCGTCACCGAGATAGCCTGGGTTGTAGTTGTTGACCAGGTAATAGGCGTCCCGCTTGCAATCGGTACCGCGGAAGGTGTGGTAAGGCAGCGAACGCAGGTAGTCCTTGATGGCATCCACGCCAGGCTGTGTTTCATCGGCACAGTTGACGTAGGAGCCGCCGCCGTAGCCGTCTTGCACATACCAGTTGTTGGTACCGGCCTGGGCATTCGGGTTTTCGATCTGGTTGCTCGGCGGTACGGCCGGATTACCTTGCGCATCGGCATAGTAAATCGGGCTGCCGAAGCCAAGCATGATGTGATTGGCGCCGGTGCCGCCCATCACGGATTGGTGGAAGTTATCGCTCAAGGCATAGGTGCGTGCCAATTGGGCGAAGTACGGCGCGTCACCCTGGGCCATGTTGAGGAACTGCATGGCGGTGGAGCCTTCGCCGGTGCTTTGATCGGTGAAGTTGGCGGGTTGTTTGGCGCCGTTGTTGCCCGCGCCGATGCTGGTCTCGACCCAGGGGAACAAGTCATTGCGGCAGCCGCTGGGGTTTCTCGGCGTGGCGGCGTCAACGCTGCAATCGAGTTGCTGCCACATCTGGAAAAAGCGGTGTACCGGGCTGTTGGCGTAATCGTTGTAGCTGATCGATGCGTGCATATCGACCGGTGCATTCACCAGATCGGCAGGAAAACGTGTATCGATGACATGGCCGGGCAGGCCGGTACCGCCTTCGGCCAGTTCGATATACGCGTCGGCAGGCAGGCCCGGTTCGATCGCCGCGGCTTGCGCCGCCGAGGCCAGATAAGGCTGCGTCGGTGCGCCGCCGGTATTCATCTTGGGCAGCAGCGTATACGGCGCCGTGCGCTTGGGGGCGTTGGCATAAGCACCGGTGTTGGATGCCTGCCATTGGCGTGCGGCGGCAACATTCGGGCCGGGCGTGCCATCGGCATTGACGATGCCTTCCGAGAGCAGGTTATGCACGCGTTGCCCGGCCGGCGGTGTGTAGGTAGCGAACACGTGATCGAAGGTGCGGTTTTCGCCGATCAGCAGAATGACGTGTTTGATCGGCGTGCGGGTGTGGCCGCTACGGTCGTCACCATCGCCGGGGCGATGCAGCGTGACAATACCGCCTGGTAATGCCGTGTGGTTGCTCTGCGCCGCGCTGGGCAGATGTTGGCGAAAGCTGGCGTCTTGATCGGGTGGTGTGGTGCTTTGTGCGCTCACGACACCGGCAAGGCCGGTAGCGAGCAAACCAAAGACAAGTGGCTTCAATCGGGTACAGCCAGAAAGCATGGGCATGACTGGATCTCCTGCTGGAATCCTGTAACGACTGCGATCGTTTGTTTCCCCCTGATTCTTCGCTTGCGAACGATCTGGGTTCACAAGACTTCGACAGTCTGTCTCGCGTAGATGACGATGCGTTGGCAAGTACGCGACAGCGCTGGCGCGCACGATGACACTGCGGCGACATCGTAAAAACCTGTGGCAAGAAGGGCTTGCAGTGCAGCGGCTCTTGTCCGTCCGCTTGCTTGCAGGGGATGCTGGGATTGAGGCTTGCGGCAGGATCGCACCTCTTCCCAGTCCTCCCTGCGACCTAAGGGAGTCCCCCCGTTGGGGAGGCGCAGGGGAGGGGGCTGGCTGAGCTGAGTTTGTTGGTGCAGCGTCAAGATTTTACGTATGGACGGCCATTAAACGTCATGTTTGAGCGGGCAGTAATTCATATGGCCGCATCATGTCGTTGTCTTCGTGCTCAAGAAAATGGCAGTGCCATACATAGCGGCCCGGCTCGCCTTCGAAGTGCATGGCAATGCGCGTCACCATGCCTGGGTCGGCGCGCACGGTGTCTTTCCAGCCAGCCTCGTGCGGCGGCGGTGGTTGCGCGGGGCCGGTGTATTTGAGTGTGCGGTCAGCATTCCAGGCGAACAGATCGAAAGGGCGTCGGTCGATAATCTGGAAACGCACCAGATGCACATGGATAGGATGCGCATCGCCGGTGAGGTTGATAAAGCTCCACGTCTCGATGCTGTTTTGCCGCGGATTTTCGCTGATCGGATCGGACCAGTGTTTGCCGCCAAGCAACATCATCATGGCGTTGCCGCCGGCATCATCTTGCTCGCCGAGAGTGAGTGGGCGATCGCGTACCGCAGTCGCCGGGTCGATGCGTTTGATCGGGCGCAGGGTGGTCGGCAATACCGAGGTATCGCGTGGTTGATGGTCGCGAACGCGAAACTCCATGATGGCTTCGGAGCGATGATGTAATTGCACCGACTGCCCGGCCAGGCCGGCGAAATCCACCACGACATCCGCGCGCTCGGCGGGATAAAGCTCGATGCGTGCGCGCTGCAACGGCGCAGACAACAAGCCTTGGTCGCTGCCGATCTGTTTGAAAACCAGGTGCTGCGACAGCGATAAATCGAAAAAACTGGTGTTGGCTACATTGATCAAACGCAGTCGATAGCGCCGTGGCTCGACCTCCAGGTAGGGATAAAGCTTGCCGTTGCAAAGCACCGCATTACCGTGACATTCGGTGACCCACGGTGCGTCGGGATCATCGGAGACGGGGTAGTAGAGCTGGCCGTCCTTGGCGATCAAGCGATCGCACAGCAGCAGTGGCAGATCGAAGTCGCCCGACGGCAAACCCAGCGCTTGTTCTTCGGCATCGCGAACGATGAAGCTGCCGAACAGCCCGGCATAGATATTGAGCCGGGTAATGCCCATGGCGTGATCGTGATACCAGAGCGTGGCGGCATCTTGCACGCTTGGATAGTGATAAAGCGCCGAGTGGCCCGGGGCATACCACTCTTCGGGGTAGCCATCGCTAGCGGCCGGTACGCGGGCGCCATGCACGTGGGTCACTACACGCACATCGGGTTTGCCGCGTTCGGCGCCATGGATGGTGTGGTCGATCGGCAGGAAGTGCTTTGATGGCAGCGCATTGACCCACTCGATCAATAGCGGTTCGCCGCGTGCAGTGTCGATGGTGGGGCCAGGCGACAGGCCGTTATAGCCCCACATCGGTGTGGCCGGCAGATCGCGATGCAGGCGTGCCTTGAACGCACGCATTTCCATGTGGTAGCAAGGCAATGTACGGCCGGGATAAGCGGGGTGCGTCCGCTTGTCGGTAGCGTGTGCGACCGGTGGGATCGGTAACGCATCGACGAATCGGCTCAGCGACGCCGGGTTGAGTAGCGGGACCTTGGGGGCGGCCAGCGTTGGCGCGTTCATGCGCATAGGCATCGCCATCGGCATGCTGCCAGCGCGGGCGAGGCGCAGCGCATCGGCTAGGGTATACGCCGTCAGCAAGCCGCCTGCGCCCAACAAAAAGCGCCGACGTGAAAGCGTCACAGCAGGCCACCTAGACCGATTCGAAGTGCGATAGGGCCGCGAGCGGCATGGCAGCGGTGGAAACGACCTAGGCGTGTCATTAAGTCACCCTAGGTAACCCGTATGACAGACATGTTGCAGGCTTCCCTAGTGCCACGACATCAAGTTTTTACGCAGGCGCTGGTTTGATCGGCAACCGGTTTACGATGACCGCATTCATCGGTGTTCGGGAACCTCGCATGCATCAAGTGGGCTATCGCCGCACGGCACTGACTGGCCAGATGGCCATGCTGGCGAACAGCTCGCGTTCGTTCCCGCGGCATACCCACGATCAATACGGCATCGGCGTGGTCGATGCCGGCGGTCATGCATCGGCGGGCGATGCGGGCAGGGTCGAGGCGGGGCCGGGCAGTCTTATCTTCGTCAATCCGGGTGAGGTTCATGACGGCTGGGCGGTCGGCGGGGCGCCGCGCACATGGCGCATGCTTTATTTCGATCCGGCGCTGCTGCTGGAGGTGTTGACCGACATCCGCGAAGGGGCGCCGCCGGCTTTCAGTTTTGCCGCGCCGGTCACCGAGGATCACCGTTTGCGTTCGCTGTTTGACGCGGCCTTTGATCAGGCCCGCAGCGGTATACAGGGACGCTCGGCGCTGGCATCCGAAGCGGCGCTTTTTCAGCTTGCTGCCTGCTTGCATGAAGTGAAGGCTGCGCGGGTTTCTGGACGTCTATCGACGGTGCAAAGTGTTTTTGTCCGCCGCGCCAGGGAGCGCATCCATACGGATCTCGCGGCTTCGGTTTCGCTGGCCCAGCTGGCGCGCGATGCCGGGCTGAGCCGGTTTCAATTGTTGCGCCATTTTGCGCGTGAGCTGGGGTTGCCTCCGCATGCTTATCTGTTGCAACAGCGTATTGCCATGGCGCGGCAGATGATTTTGCGCGGGGTGCCGCTGGCTGAGGTGGCGATGGCCACGGGCTTTGCCGATCAAAGCCATTTGAGCAGGCATTTCAGTCGGCAAATGGGTGTGTCGCCGGGGCGCTACGCCGCCGCTTGAGCGGCTGCAATTTCGTCCAAGACCCGTGCTGGCCCGACAGCGCATGGTGGGTGCCCGTTTAAGCCGGAGCTTGCGATGCACCCCAGATATGTCGGATACCTATGCATGGCCGCGGCCATGATGACGGTAGGCAGTACGGTTATTGCCAGCAAGACCATGGGCGCAGGACTGGCCCCTTTTACCGCCACGGCATGCCGCTTTGCCATCGCGTTATGCGCTTTTATCCCGTTGATGTGGTTGACCGGTACGCCCTGGCCGCGACCCAGCCGGGGCGATGGCTGGTTGCTGCTGGCCCAGGCTGGCGCCGGTAGCGTCGGCTATACCGTGTTGCTGGTGCTCGGCACGCAACAGACGACCGCTGCCGATGCCGGCATCCTGCTCGGTACACTTCCCGCCGTGGCGGCGCTGTTGATCGTGCTGCTGTTGGGTGAGCGACCCACCCCGCGATTGTTGCTGGCGCTTGCCTTGGCGACGACCGGAGTACTGGCCGTTACGCTGGCGTCGCCGGCATCGGGCGGCGGAGCCCGGCGGTCGTTATTTGGCGATCTGTTGATTCTTCTGGCGGTGGTTTGCGAGAGCCTGTTCATTTTGCTCAACAAACGTCTGCGCCAACCGCTGCCGCCGTTGGCCCTGGCGACGACGATGAGCGGATTGGGGCTGGCGGTATCGATCGTTCCCGCCCTGCTGGAGCAGCATCCCGCGTTGATCGGCGTTTCTGCCTCGAGCGGTTGGGCGGTGATTTATTACGCGCTGGTTCCGACCGTGGCCGGCTTCTGGCTTTGGTATGCCGGCGCGGCACGGGTTACTGCGATGGAGGCGTCCGCATTCACGGCGATCGCGCCGATTGCCGCGGTGGTCTTGTCGGCCATGCTGCTGGATGAGTCGATTCGTCCAGCGCAGATGCTGGGGTTGGCGCTGGTCATCGTAGCGGTAGGGACGGTTGCCACGGCCCGGTCGCCCCAGCCGCCGTTGGAATAAGCCATGGTGGTGGCGGTTCGTCCCTGGCTCCTGCTTTTCGTCACCGATCGAACGCGATTCGTCCCCTGGCGCTGGTGCCTGGGCGCCCTGCGGCACACAGTGGCGACCGACAAGGCCGCCGGCCTGAGGAGAAGCTTTCGTGAATCGAAGAGAGTTGTTGAAGGCTGCGTTAGCGATACCGTTGTTGCCGGTGATGTTCTCCGGAGCAGGCAGCCCGGCCTGGGCCGGACATGCCACCCTGGCGAAATGGCGCTCCCGGGTAAGGCCGGGCGACCCGGCATGGCCATCGGCGGATCGCTGGGAAAGCCTGAATCAGCAGGTCAGTGGCCGGCTGATCAAACTGCAGTCGCCGTTTGCCGACTGCGCGACGGCTGCGGGGAATCCTGCGTGCAGCGAAGCCCTTAAACATCTGAAAAACCCTTATTACATCGGCGACCAGCCCGCGCTGACCCAGACCAGTGGCTGGGCCGATGCCTGGGTCTCGCAGCCAAGCGTTTATGCGGTGGCGGCCAGCAGCACGGCCGACGTGGTCGCGGCGGTGAATTTTGCCCGCGAGCACCATTTGCGTCTGGTGGTGAAGGGCGGCGGCCATAGCTATCAGGGCACCTCCGATGCGCCGGACTCCCTGCTGGTATGGACGCGCAAGATGAATACGGTATCCGTGCACGAGGCCTTTGTCGCCCGCGGTTGCGCTGGTGTGCAGGCGCCACAACCGGCGGTGTCGGTGGGCGCGGGCGCGATGTGGATCGATGCCTACGAAGCCGTGACCACCCAGCATGGGCGTTATGTGCAGGGCGGCGGCTGCACCACGGTGGGGGTTGCCGGCCTGGTACAAAGCGGCGGCTTCGGTAGCTTCTCGAAGAACTTCGGCATGGCCTCGGCGGGCTTGCTGGAAGCGGAGATCGTTACCGCCGATGGCGTGACGCGCATCGCCAATGCCCGCACTAACCCCGATCTGTTCTGGGGCATCAAGGGCGGTGGCGGCGGCAGCCTGGGCGTTATCACTCGGCTGACCTTGCGTACCCGCGAACTACCCAACACCTTTGGCGCGGTGTTCGGGGCGATCAAGGCATCCTCGGATGCGGCGTATCGCGTGTTGATCGCCAAGGCGATCAGCTTTTACCAGAGCGATTTGTTCAATCGTCACTGGGGCGAACAAATGGTCTTCAAGACCGGCAATGTCTTGCAGTTTTCGATGGTATTTCAGGGGCTGGAGCAAGCGCAGGCCGAGAAAATCTGGGCGCCGTTTCTGGATTGGCTCCGCTCGCGCGACGAATACGCTTTTCTCAGCGAAGCGAAAGTGCTGAGCCTGCCTGCGCGACATTTCTGGGATGCCGAATTTCTACGCCAGCACGCATCCAGCTTCATCGTCTCCGATGATCGGCCGGATGCGCCACGCAATCATGTGTTGTGGGCGGGTGATGAAGGGCAGGTCGGGCAGTTTTTGCACGGTTACCGTTCGGCATGGCTGCCCGATTCGTTATTGCAGCAAGAGCGGCAGTCGACCCTTGTCGATGCCTTGTTCGCCAGTACCCGCGAGTGGGACATGTCGCTGCATTTCAACAAAGGGCTGGCGGGTGCGCCCGCGGAGGAGATTGCCGCGGCACGTAACACCGCGACAAATCCCGATGTGCTGACGGCCTTCGCGCTGGCGATTTGCGCTGGCGAAGGGCCGGCTGCTTTTCCGGGCATGCCGGGCGCCCGGCCCGATCTGGCCGAGGCGCGCAGCGCGGCACAAGGCATCGATCGCTGCATGGATGCGTTGTTGAAGGCAGCACCCGATGCCGGCTCGTATGTGTCGGAGAGCAACTACTTCGAAGCCGCCTGGCAGAAGTCTTTCTGGGGTTCCAACTATCCACGGCTGGCCGCGGTGAAACAGAAATACGATCCGCAAGGGTTGTTCTTCGTCCATCACGGCGTGGGCAGTGAAGTGTGGAGCGCGGATGGGTTTACGCGGCTGCATGGCTGAGTCGCAGATCCAGGCCTAGGCCACCTGGTCGATGCATAAAAAAAGCCCTGCAAAGCAGGGCTTTCTTGTTCATCCGATGAGGCGAGTCGCTGGCTTACGCCTCCGCTTCTTCCTTGTAAGCGTCGATCGGAATGCACGCGCACATGATGTTCTTGTCACCATAGACGTTGTCCACGCGTGCCACCGGCGACCAGTATTTCTGCAGCTTCAGGCTAGGCAGCGGGAAGGCGGCGAGCTCGCGCGGGTAGGCGTGAGTCCACTCGCTGGCGGTGACCATGGTGGCGGTATGCGGGGCGTGCTTGAGCGGGTTGTCTTCGCGATCGAGACGGCCGTCTTCGATGGCGCGGATTTCATCGCGGATCTGGATCATCGCGTCGATAAAGCGATCCAGCTCGTGCTGCGATTCGCTCTCGGTCGGCTCCACCATCAGCGTGCCGGCCACCGGGAAGCTCAGCGTCGGCGCATGGAAGCCGAAGTCGATCAGGCGCTTGGCCACGTCTTCGGCGCTGATGCCGGTGCTGTCCTTAAGCGGACGCAGGTCGAGAATGCACTCATGC
>NZ_JAPDPE010000054.1 GCF_026283955.1 Dyella silvatica
GCATGGTGCGCGCGCACTATATCGCCCATGCCAAACATTTGGCCCGCAAGGCTGCACCGTATCTTGCGGGTGCGGCGCTGTTGCTAGGGTTATTGGCGGTGGTGATATGGCGGCGTCGCAAGACCAGGGCGGTGATGAGCTAAGACGGTAATGGGGTAAACCAGGGAAAGTCCCTGCATTCGGATTCGCGCCCGATGCGCGTCGTGCAACCTTATAAAGCTATGGAATGTGCCATGTTTAAACGCAGCTTGATCGTTACCGTTGTTGTGACCGCACTGGCCGGTGCCGTGGCTTGGGCCTGCGGGCCGGACTTTCCGAGCCAGCTGCTCGATCATCGCGAGGGCACGCTCAAGGCGACCCCACAAAACAGCTTTGCGTTTGAAGCTGGGCAGTTGTTGTCGGCTACCGACAAGCTGCAGCCAGAAGACGGCAGTACGGGTTTGCCCGAGAAGGACGATAAACAAAGCCAGGCAAAAAGGCTGGGTTTGACGGTGGAGCAGGCGGAGCGCGAAGCCGTGTTGCGTGGTGCCGATGCCGGCAGCGATGTTCTCAACGAAGGCAAAGATCTGCCTGAGGATCTGCGCTGGTACATCGCCGGCGCCGTGGATTATCACGCTGGCGCCATGAGCTGCGAGGGTAGCGATGAGTCCGCGGCGAGCGAGGCTGAGCAGCAGGCCTGCGCGCAACCCGATGCCGAGGACTGGGCGCACGCCATCGCCAGCTTTGAGCATGTTTTGGCGCTGCCACCCGAACAGGCCAAGCTGCGCTCCGTGTGGGCGGCTTATACGCTAGGCAGCATCCATGCACAGATGGCCAATGCGCATGCGGGCGATGCGTTAGCCTTCAAGCGTGAACGCGACGCTGCGATGAAATTTTTCCAATTGGCGCGTACGCGTGCCGTCGCCGGTGCATCCGATACACAAGGCCTTGCCGTTGCCAGCTTTGGCGAAGAGGCCCGGCTTTATCTGTATAGCGGTACGCATCAATGCAGCTGGAGCGACCTTTACGGCAACAAAGGTTGTGGCGATGGCATTGCCGCGGCTGATCTCAAGCATGCCATTACCCTTTATGCCGCACAGGCCGGGCATGATTCCGGTAGTGGGGTGTTGTCGCTGGCGACGGTCGCTGGCGATGTATTGCAAAGCCCTGAGCGTACCGCGGCCATTATTGATAGCCCGGTAGCGCAGCGATTGCTGGTGGCTTATGCCTTGGCGCGGATGGATGCAAGCGGTAACGACGCCACCCCGGATGCCTCCGGCAGTTCGGATGCTTCAGGCAAGCAGGCGCACCAGGCCAATCCCAAGCTGCTGGCCCTGGTCAGCGCGATCGAGAAGCAAGGCGTGGATCACGTCGAAGGTGCTGACCGGCTGGCTGCCTTGAGCTATCAGATCGGCCGCTACGACCTGGCCGCCAAGCTGGTCGACAAGGCGCCCAGCCCACTGGCGAGCTGGGTGCGCGCCAAGTTGGCCATACAAAAGGGTGATCTTGCCGCGGCGAGTGCTGCTTATGCGGAGGCGGCCAAGGCCTTTCCGAAAGCCGATGATCCCAAGGCATCGCTCGAAGTCAGCAGCGCTCACTTGGTGACTGCCGAGAGCGGTGTGTTGGCATTGAGCCGTGGTGAATACGTCGAGGCGATGGGGCATCTCTACGACGCGGCGAGTGCGGTGGGCGGCGATGGCAATAGCTTTGACGAAGAGGCTGGCAGTGGCATCGGCTATGGCAACGATGCGGCTTATGTGGCCGAGCGTGTGTTGACCATCGATGAGCTGAAAAGCTTTGTCGATGCGCATGCGCCCGCCTCGCCAGTGCCCGCGCCGGCTTCGGCGAAAAGTAGCGCATCGACCTGGGATGACCATCATTCGCTAGCGGATGACTTGCGCTGGTTGCTTGCCCGCCGCTTGATGCGTGCGGGCCGTTACGACGAGGCGCAGAACTATTTCCCGGCCAGCGGCAACAAGCGTTTCGCCAGTCCGGATCAGCAGTCGGTGATCGATCTACGGGCCAAGGCGCGCGAATATGCCACGGCGGTGCATGACGGCGATCACGCCTGGACCGAGATCGGTCGTGCCGAAGCTCGCTATGCCGCCGCGGTCATCGCCCGCGAGCTGGGCATGGAGTTGCTGGGCTATCAGCAGGGGCCGGATTACTTCGACAATGACGGCAGCTTTCCAGGCGGTTCCGGGCATATAGCCAGCGATTTGAAAGGCAGCTATGTGACCGATGGCGAGCGGCAGCGTTTTGCCGATAGCGGGGCCAAGCCCGACCTGCGTTTTCACTACCGTTACATCGCTGTCGATCGCGCGACCAGCGCCGCCGACTTACTGCCGCCGCGCTCACAGGCTTTTGCTGCGGTGCTTTGCAAGGCTACCGGTTGGATGCAGGATGGTCCTGGTGACGGCTTTTACGATGGCCCTGGCGCCAATGCGGACGGCAGCGCGCCGGCGCAGTATGTCGATGAACGCACTAAGCGCATCAAGACGCTTTATGCGCGTTACGTGAAGCAGGGCGCGTATGTCTCCTGGGCAGAGGATTTCGGGCAGGCCTGCGAAGAGCCCGATTTCGTCGAGGCAAGAAAGCTCAAGCGTGCGCAGCAGATTGCTGTGGCCAAGCATTTCGTGCGCAAGAATAAGTTTGTTGCCCTGGGTGGCGTGGTGGTTGTGCTGGCCTTGGCTGGGGCGTGGCTGGTTCGGCGGCGCAAAAAGCAGGCTGCGCCGTGAACCTGCTGATCGGGTCGCCGTCTAGACGGCCCGCTCTAACATAAGCCTCGGCGCGGGCCTCTCCGTTGGGCCAAGGGTTGCCTCAGGGCGGCCGGCAGCCTTGTCGGGTCCAGGCTTGCACAGTACGATTCCTGCCCCGCGAAAGTTAGAATATGCCCCTGCCGTCAGCGAGCCAGGGCGCGTCACAGCTCGCTTTGGGGGCATTCACTGCAAAGCCCGGCGTTGTTATGAGGTGTGCTGTTGATCGCTGGCAGAGGCGCAGGCGGTGCCGTTGCGCTGCAGCGAGGATGGGCCGATCGAGCGGCTTTGTCGCTACGCGCGCCGCATCGGCGCACACTGTCTTGCCATCCGGTCCACGACGGCAGCCACGGTGCACGAGGCGGGTCGGTGAACTATCCGTAGCAAGAGATCATGGCGTCATGATGGTTTGCGCATTGGCAAGCCGCTTCATTGAGAAGTTCACGTTTTGAAAAAGTCTGATTTCAATTTTGAATTGCCGCCTGAGTTGATTGCGCAGGCGCCTTTGGCTGAGCGTTCGGCCAGCCGCCTGCTGTTTCTCGACGTAGCGACGCAGCGGCGAGAGAATCATCAGTTTCGCGAGTTGCCGGATTTCCTGCGGCCGGGTGATTTGCTGGTCTTCAACGATACCCGCGTGTTGCCGGCGCGTTTGCATGGGCGCAAAGACACCGGTGGTGCGACCGAGATCTTGATCGAGCGGGTTACCGGCGAGCACGAGGCTACCGTGCAACTGGGCGTGAGCAAAAAGCCGAAAGAGGGCGGGCGCATCGAGTTGGCCGATGGCAGCCATGCCACGGTGCTGGGGCGTGACGGTTCGTTCTTCAAACTGCGTTTCGAGTCTCCTGAGCCGCTGGAGCAGCTGCTGCTGAAGCTGGGCGAGATGCCGCTGCCGCCATATATCGAGCGTCATGCCGATGCCAGCGATCTTGAGCGCTATCAAACGATTTATGCGCGTGAGCCCGGTGCCGTCGCCGCACCCACGGCAGGGCTGCATTTTGATGAGTCGCTGCTGGCGAAACTGCGTGAACGCGGCGTGGATTTTGGTTATGTGACCCTGCATGTGGGCGCGGGCACATTCCAACCGATTCGCGCTGACGACATCAAAGATCACCAAATGCACCGCGAGTGGTTAAACGTAGGGGCGAGCCTGGTCGAGAAAATCCAGCGCACGCGTGCTGCGGGAGGGCGGGTTATCGCGGTGGGCACGACGGTGGTGCGTGCCTTGGAAAGCGCCAGCTATGAGGGTGAGCTGCATCCGTTTGCTGGCGAAACGCAGATTTTCATTTTCCCTGGCTATCGCTTCAGCAGCATCGACGGCCTGATCACCAACTTCCATTTGCCGCAATCGACCCTGTTGATGCTGGTGTCAGCCCTGGCCGGCCGCGAGTTCATGCTCGACTCCTACCGCTATGCGGTCGAGCAGCAGTACCGCTTTTTCTCTTACGGGGACGCGATGCTGATTTTGCCCGGCGATGGCTAAAGGGCCGTCGTTTGTCCTGTCGCGATGATCGGCCTGGGCAGGCTCAGGCTTGATCTGGAGCCACTTGCCAGGGCCGTGTGGTCCACCAGCTAAACTACGCCGATGACTTCTCTTCAATTCGATCTTTTCGCCACCGACGGCGCCGCCCGCCGTGGCCGTCTCCATTTTCCCCGTGGCACGGTGGAAACACCGGCCTTCATGCCGGTAGGCACGTATGGTTCGGTCAAGGCGATGACCCCGCGCGATGTGCATGACATCGGCGCCGAAATCATCCTGGGCAATACCTTTCATTTGTTTCTGCGGCCGGGCCTGGAGGTCGTCGAGCAGTTCGGTGGCCTGCATCGTTTCATTGGCTGGCATGGGCCGATTCTTACGGATTCCGGCGGTTTTCAGGTGTTCTCGCTGGCGCACAAGCGCAAGATCACCGAAGAAGGGGTGACTTTCGCCTCGCCGGTGGATGGCTCGAAAGTGTTCTTGTCGCCAGAGGAATCCATGCGCATCCAGACCACTCTGGATTCTGACATCGCGATGATCTTCGACGAATGCACGCCGTACCCGGCGACCGAGAAGGTGGCGGCGACCTCGATGGAGCTGAGCCTGCGCTGGGCCGAGCGTTCGCGGCAAAGCTTCAATGACCGCGGTAATCCCAACGCCCTGTTCGGCATCGTCCAGGGCAGCGTGTATGAAAACCTGCGGCGACGATCGGCCGAGGGCTTGATTCAGATCGGTTTTGACGGCTACGCGGTGGGTGGCCTTGCGGTGGGCGAGCCGGAGGCTGAGCGCAACCACGCGCTGGACTTTACCGTGCCGATGCTGCCCAAGGACAAGCCACGCTATCTGATGGGGGTAGGGCGTCCGGAGGACATTGTCGAGGCGGTGCGCCGCGGCATCGACATGTTCGATTGCGTCATGCCGACCCGTAACGCACGCAACGGTTTTCTGTTCACCGCCGAGGGCACCTTGCGTATCCGCAACGCCAAGTTCTCCATGGATACCCGGGTGATCGAGGAGGGCTGTGACTGTTACGCCTGTGCCAACGGCTTTTCGCGGGCTTACCTGCGTCACCTGGACCGCTGTAACGAGATTCTCGGCAGCCAGCTCGCCACCATGCATAACCTGCGCTACTACCAGCGGCTGATGGCCGGCCTGCGTGAGGCCATTGCGGCAGGGCGGCTGGATGACTTTACGGCGGAGTTCTATGCGCGCCGCCAGGGCGGGCTTGCCGGCTAAGGGTCACGTTTTTGGCGCTTGAGTAGCCCTCCAGGGCTTGGAAAGCGGACCTGTCGCCGCCAAAGCTTGGTGCGGGCTGGCCTTGCGGTGCATGCAGGGCCATGGGGCGCATGGCATAATCCACGATCTTTTTTCAGGCGTTGGGAAGAAATTCCTGCTGGCGCCGTAACTTGCGAGACAAAATGATGAATCTTCCACTCTCCTTTGTAATCGCTCAGGCTGCTCCGGCAGCTGCCGGTGCTCAAACATTTGGCTCGTTGACCAGCCTTCTGCCGCTGATTTTGCTGTTCGTGGTGTTCTACTTCTTGATGATTCGCCCGCAGATGAAGCGGCAGAAGGAGCACCGCAACATGGTGGCGGCCCTGTCCAAGGGCGACGAAGTAGTCACCAACGGCGGTATCGCTGGCCGCGTGGAAGATGTCGGCGAGTCATTCATTACGATCGAGATTGCCCCGAATGTATCGATCAAGCTGCAGAAGGGCGCGGTATCTCAGGTGTTGCCCAAGGGTTCGCTGAAATCGTCTTGATGGTTTGAGAGGCGGCCTTGCGCCGCCTTTCCGCCCTTCGGGATCCACCCCATGACGCTACCGCTGCAGTTTCTACGCTGCGGCTTTGATGGATTTAAGGCATGAGTGATTTTCCACGCTGGAAGTATGTGCTGGTCGCGGTCGTACTAGTGCTCGCCACGTTCTATGCGTTGCCTAATGTGTTCCAGCCGGTGCCTGCCGTGCAAATCATCGCCAACCACAATGGTGTGGTCGATGCCGCGCTACAGCAGAAGGTGGCCGGTGCGCTGAAGCAGCAAAACATCGCCTATACCAATATGGCGATCAATGGCGATCACCTGCTGACCAGCTTCGCCAATGGCGATGCACAGAAGAGCGCCGCGGACGCCATCAAGCTTGCGCTGGGTGACGACTACACGGTCGCGTTCAACCTCGAATCCACCGTGCCTGGCTGGCTACGTGCCGTGGGTGCGCGTTCGATGCCGTTGGGCCTGGACTTGCAGGGTGGTGTGCACTTCTTGATGGAAGTGGACCAGAACGACGTGCTGGACAAGAAAGAGTCTGGTTATGCGGACGATATCCGCAATCTGTTGCGTCAAAAGAACATTCGCTACGACTCGGTAAGCCGTAACGCCACTCGCGGCCAGGGCGTGGCGGTTGTGCTGCGTTCGGCGGATGACCGCGTGGCAGCGGCAAACGCCATTGCGGTCGAATACCCCGACCTCGGGGTGCAAGACGGCCCCAATACCGGCGACCGCTTTGTGCTCAATGCGGTGGTAAAGCCAGAAAAGCTGCGCGAGCTGTCGCTCAATACCATTCGCCAGAACCTTGCTACCTTGCGCAACCGTATCAATGCCTTGGGTGTATCGGAGCCGATCATCCAGCAGCAGGGCGATAGCCGCATCGTGGTAGAGCTGGCCGGCGTGCAAGATACGACCGAGGCGAAGAAGCTGATCGGCGCCACCGCGACGCTGCAATACCGCCCAGGCATTGGTTATGCCGGCGACCCGCAGTCGGTGGATGCCGCTCGTACGGGTAATATTCCGCCAAACGCCAATCTGTACTACATGCGCGACACTCGCCAGCCGGTGCTGGTGGATAAGAAAATCATCGCCACCGGCGACGAGCTGACCGACGCTTCTTCGACCTTCGACCAGCAATCCGGCTCGCCGGCGGTGTCGGTGACGTTGAATTCCAGCGGCGCCAGAAAGATGCAGGATTTCACCAACAGCAATGTCGGCAAGCCGATGGCCGTGGTGTATATCGAGCGCGTGGTCGACACCAAAATCGTCGACGGCAAAGAGGTACGCACGCCGACTATTACTTATTCGGTGATCAATGACGCGCGCATCAGCGGCCCGTTCGGCAAGCAGTTCCAGACCACCGGTCTGCGCAGCCCGAAAGAAGCCTCCGAGCTGGCCTTGCTGCTCAAGGGCGGCGCGCTGGCGGCACCGGTCGACATTATCGAGGAGGGCGTTATCGGCCCCAGCCTAGGTCAGGACAACATCGCCAAGGGCCTCAAGGCGGTATTGATCGGTCTGGGCCTGGTACTGCTGGCGGCGGCGGTGTACTACAAGCTGTTCGGCCTCGTCGCTGACGTGGCGCTGTTTTTCAACCTGGTGGTCTTGGTCGCGATCATGTCGATGATCGGCGTCACCCTGACCATGCCAGGCATCGCCGGTATCGTGCTTACCCTGGGTATGGCGATCGACTCGAATGTGCTGGTTTGCGAGCGTATCCGCGAAGAACTGCGTAACGGCTCGACGCCGCATGCATTGATTCACGGCCATCGCAAGCTCAAGACGCTGTCGGTCTGAAGAGGAACGGAAACACATGGAAATCTTCAACCACAACAGTAATGTCAACTTTCTTGGCATGCGTAAGTTCAGCATCGGCATCGCCGCTCTGTTGATGATTGCCTCGGCCGTGCTGATCGCGACCAAGGGGCTTAACTACGGCTTGGACTTCACCGGCGGTGTGTCCATCGTGATGGACTACCAGCAACCGGTAGCCATTGCCGACGTGCGAGCGGCGCTGGAGAAAGGCGGCATCGAGAACCCGGTGGTGCAAAGCCTGGGCGGCACCAAAGAGGTTTCGATCCGCCTGCAGCCCACCGCTGCCATGCTGGATGAGAAGGGCAAGGTAAGCCTCGACAAGGCTAAGGCCGTCGTCAGTGCGGCCCTGCAGGCGCCGCGCCCTGACGCCACCATGAAGAGCCGTGACTACGTCAGCTCACAGGTGGGCGACGAGCTACGCAGCGATGGCGTGGTGGCGGTGATCGTGGTGATCATCGGCATCATGGGCTATCTGTGGATTCGCTTCGAGCGGCGCTTCGCCATCGCGGCGGTCGTCACCGAGGTTCACGATGCGCTGATCACGGTAGGCATTTTCGCGCTGACCCAGCGCGAGTTCGACTTGACCGTGCTGGCTTCGGTGCTTGCCGTGGTCGGCTACTCGATCAACGACAAGGTCGTGGTGTTCGACCGTATCCGAGAACTGTTCCGCCTGGCCCGCAAGGCCGAGCCGGAGGAGATCCTCAACCGCTCGATCAACAACACCCTGTCGCGAACCATCATCACCTCGACCTTCACGGCCATCACCATGGCCGCGCTGTACTTCTTCGGTGGCCCGGTGGTGCACGGCTTCGCCATCACCATGCTCATCGGCATCCTGGTCGGTACGCTGTCCTCCATCTTCGTCGCCAGCCCGATCCTGTTGTGGCTGGGGGTGTCGAAGAAGGATTTGATGCCGCAAGTTAAGGGGAATCCGGAGCTTGAGCGGCGCCCTTGATTCGTAACTTTGTTCGATATTGCAGTGTAAAACGGCCCGAGTCTCGGGCCGTTTTTTTATGCACGAAAATCGTTGCCGGCGAATTTCTGTGCAGCAGATTGCTGCGGTTTGTCTTTACCTTTTGCCCGATAAGCCAGGTATTAGCTCAAACAGCTGATTTCCAGGCACGATGAAATGCAGTCTTTCTTACACGAAATATTCACATTTCATGTCTTTGGATTCGCAAGAAAATGCGAATCATTCGTGCGAATGCACATTAATTTGTTGTTGACTTGACGTAAAAAATACCATTATGTTTCGCCACGTTCCTGCGACGACGCTGCATTGATTCGGAAAAACATCCGGTCATTGGTGAGTGCGGCAGGGGATGCAAGAGAACGGTTGAAAGGGAGCCTTTCGCGAGTTGGGATGGGTTTCAATCAGTCTTTTGCAGGTCATTTGGCCAATCGGTTCGTTGATCGGTTGCCTTGATTACTTTTGCTCAATTTATGAGCTGATATGGGGAGATACATAATGAGTTTTCGTTCGATGAATCGCGGCTATTTGCTGCGGCAGTCGGCCTTGGCGGTAGCTTTGACCATGGGGATGGCGGGCGGGGCTTTTGGCCAGTCAACCACGGGCGGTATTTTTGGTCAGGCCGAAGCCGGCGAAACCGTCACCGTTAGCAACACCACTGGTTTGACCCGTCAGGTCGCGGTCGATAGCAAGGGCCGTTACAGCGTTGGTAATTTGCCGCTGGGTACTTACACGGTCTCCCTGCAAAAAGGCGGCACCACGGTCGATACGCGTAAGGAAGTAAACCTTACGGTGGGCTCGAACACCGAGGTTTCCTTTGCCAGCGCCGCGAATGCTTCGTCGCTGTCGGCGGTGACTGTGACCGCGAACTCATTGCCGTCGATCGACGTGAGTGGCGTGGACTCGCGCACCGTCATCACCTCACAGCAGCTGGCGCGCCTGCCGTTGGCACGTAGCGCCGAAGCCATCGCCTTGCTCGCGCCTGGTGTGGTTGCCGGTAGCAGCCTGTTTAACGGCCTTGGCCCGTCGGGTGGCAACGTGATTTCGTTCGGCGGTTCGTCGGTGACCGAGAACGCCTACTACATCAATGGCTTCAACACCACCGATCCGCTTAGCGGCTTCGGCGGCATCACCTTGCCTTATGGTGCGATCGACCAGCAGGAAATTCTCAGTGGCGGCTACGGCGCGGCTTACGGTCGTTCTGACGGTGGCGTCATCAGCCAGGTCGGTAAGCGCGGCACTAACGAGTGGCATTTCGGTGGCCAGATTCAGTGGACGCCCGACGATCTGAAGAGCGATCAGAAGAACTATTTCTACGTCAAGAAAGATGGTTCGCAGGGCAAAATCTATCGTTTTAACAACGACAGCAAGTCGTCGACGACGACCTATAACGCCTATGTCGGCGGCCCGTTGATCAAGGACAAGTTGTTCTTCTTCGCAGCGGTGGAAGCCGAGCACGTGGCAGGCAAGAGTGTCGGTCCGGTCGGTGCCCCGCAGGACACCCATACCACGTGGAGCAATCCGAAGTGGTACGGCAAGCTCGATTGGAACATCACCGACAGCAATATCTTTGAGCTGACCACGGCCTCCAATAAATCGTCTTATCGCGGCACGTTGCATAGCTTTGACTACTCCACTCGCAAAGATGGTCCGTTCAGCAGCTACGACACCTCGACCAAGAATGGCGCGGATCTCTACTCGGGCAAGTTCACCAGCTACATTACTGATGATCTGACGGTCAGCGCGCTGTACGGCAAGATGAAGGGCACGTACTACAGCGAGACCCCAGGCTTCGATACAAGCTCGGTGCATTTGTTCCAGCCGGATCAGCAGAACCCGGCAACGAATGGCGGCAGCATCATCACCAACGGCCAGGCCATTTCGACGGTCGGGTTGCCGAGCCACAAGTCGACCAATACCAACCTGCGTCTTGACGTGACCTACAAGCTGGGCTCTCACACGCTCACGGCTGGTATGGACAACCAGGACGTGAAAAATATCGACGGTGGCACCCAGTTCCCGGCCACGGGTCCGGGCTACGCCTGGGAGTACACCAATTTCGGCGATCCGAATGGCTACATCGTCGGTGGTCCAGGTACGGCCCCGGGTACGGCTGATTGGCACAATTTTCCGTGGGTAGGCAACACTGGCGCGACACCGGGTGGCGGCACGGGCTACTACGTTGCCAAGTATCGTTATCACGACAATGCAACGGTGCGCGTTTCACAGCGTGCGCAGTACCTTCAGGACGATTGGCAGATCAACGATCGCTGGTTGGTCAAGCTCGGTCTGCGTAATGACCAGTTCACCAACTACAACGCAGGCGGCGTACCGTACCTGCGCTTGACCAAGCCGCAGTGGGCGCCGCGCATTGGCTTCAGCTGGGACGTGAATGGCGACTCCAGCTTCAAGGTCTACGGCAATGCGGGTCGTTACTATCTCGCCTTGCCCACCAGCGTGGCTTTGCGGGCCGCCGGCTCGTCGCTGTATACCCGTGAGTACTACACCTATACGGGTATCGATGCGAACGGTATCCCCACTGGCCTGAGCCCGATTGCCAACAGCATTGGGCCTGGTGCGCCGTTCTCCGCCAACGGTGAGTATGGCCAGCCGCGCGATCCGAAGTTGAGTGCCGCGCAAGGCCTGAAGTCGGAATACCAGGACGAGTACATCCTTGGTTTCGACAAGAAGCTGGGCGATTCGTGGGTTTACGGTGCCAAGGCAACGTTCCGCAACCTGCGTAACGCGATTGATGATATTTCGGACAAGAGTTCGATCATCAATAAGATGAACAGCATGGGCATCGATCCGAGCACCTTTGATCCGTCGGCGATCCCGGGCAGCATCTTGATCAATCCAGGCAAGAACCAGACCTTTACGATTGCCAAGATTGGTGGTGGTTACTACAGCGTGCCGATGGATTGGAAGAAGGATTTCGGCTTCGACCAGGGCCTGAAGCGCAAGTACTACAGCCTGGACTTGTTCCTGGAGCATCCGTTTGACGGCAAGTGGTACGGCAAGATCGACTACCTGTGGTCGCATAACTTCGGTAACAGCGAAGGCCAGGTAAAGTCCGATACGGGCCAAACCGACGTTTCGGCCACGTCCGACTGGGATTTCGCACCGCTGATGGTCTCGTCCAACGGCGATCTTTCTAACGATCGCAGGCATCAGATCAAGGCCTATGGCTCGTACCAGATCGCGCCGGAGTGGATGGTCTCGGGCAACTTGGCAATCGCGTCCGGTTCGCCGCGTTCCTGCCTTGGCTTGTATGGCCCCAATGGCGTCGACCCGTATGGTTATGGCACCAGCTACCACTTCTGCAATGGTCAGGCAGTTGCCCCTGGCTTTGCGCGCAACCCCTGGACGTACTTGCTTAGCCTGAGCGCTGAGTACCGTCCGGAATGGGCTGACAAGAAGCTTGGTTTCAACGTCATGGTCTATAACGTGTTCAATAGCCAGGAGACCACGCAGACCTACGCGCATTACAACGTCAGCTATCTGCGTCCGTACTCCAGCCAGACCCCGCGTTACATTCGTCTGGGTGTCAACTACGACTTCTAGTAGTTAGTTTTGCGGTAATGCCTCAACGACGAAGGCTCGTAGTCTTCGTACTAGCCGCCAGGGATTTCCCTGGCGGCTTTTTTATTGGGCAAAGGGGCTGGACCCATGGAGGTATCGCTCCCTTGAGTTCATCCCGCCCTAATTACCTCCAGGGAGAGCAGCTGATGCGCGATAGCCCATTCGCTGAAGCGGGATCGCTTCGCTGCCGAAGCAAATCGACAGCGGGGGCAAGGAGATATGCCTCGGGCAGAACATCTTCGACGGCAACTAAAGACGTATAGCAGTCCGAATGCCGTCACGCGACGATGGTTGAAGTGCGGCGGCTACGCGATCTCAAAGCAATGCATGGCCAGCTCAGGTGACTATGCGCCGAGCTGGTGACGGGGAGTCATGCGCGAAAGATGGTCATCCGCAAAGCGGCATAGCTCGATGCGTAAGCATCGGTCCTTGGCCAGGCAAGGAGTGCACCGAGTCTCGATCGCGGATCAAAGCCCTATAGAAGCCCGCTCAAACTGACGATGCGCCTTCACTCACCGTGGTGTGAGTCACCACCGGGGCGGCCCCATCGACGCCATGCAGCGGCACCGTTTGATGATGGGCCAAGGCATGCAGATCCAGCTGATCTACGGGAATTGGTGCGTAGTTTGGCCCAAACGCGACTTCGCCCAGCTTCCAGCCGGCGGGCCGCCTGATAGCGCCCCAGAAGCGTTTGATGGCATTCCAGTGCAGGCCGAGCAGGCCGTGGTTGTTGTCGTCGTCGACCATGGGGTCGCCCACGCCGGTGGGGCGGGGTGGTTCGCCGTAGAGTGCGGTACCGAAGACCACGTCCCAGAGCGAGAACACCTGGCCGAAATTGCAGTTATGCAGTTTCGGCCGCGTCGGGTCGACCAGCATATGGTGCAGGCGGTGGAACTTGGGGTCGACGAATAGCCGCCCGAACACCGGGCCGAAGCCGATGCGCACATTGGCGTGCGAGAAGTTCTGTACCAGTTCGCCCACCAGCATCAGCCAGGCGAACTGCTCGGGCTCCACGCCCATCACGATGCCGACCATCGCCAGCACCATCGATTGCACGAAGCCATCCACGGGGCTGCCGCGGTCGTTGGTCCAGCAGCTCATCTGGCGCGTGCTGTGATGCATGCTGTGCAGCGCCCACCACCAGGGCAGCGCATGCTGCATGCGGTGCATCCAGTAGTAGACGAGGTCGTAAATGAAGTAGTAGACGAAGAACAGCGCGAACGGGTGTTCTTTGAGCGCGGGGAGCCAGTGGGTGATGGCGAGCGGCGAGGCGCTGGCATCGCTGACCCCGGTGTCCACGCCACCGAAATAGTTGGCGATGGGTGTGAGTACCAGGAAGCTGAACAGCGGAAAGATGCCGACCAGCATCATCAAGGTGTACTGGAAATCAACCTTGGTCAGCTTGCGGTCGGCCCACTGTTCGGCCGGGATCAGGCTTTCCAGCGGCCGGAAGATGAAGCCGATGATGCATAGCTGCAAGCTGGCGATCAGCAGCGCGGCGGCGATGTCGGCGGGGTTGCCAGCCAGCTTTTCCAGGTGCAGGAATTGCAGCACCGGCAGCACGCCGTGGCTGCTGAACCAGCTGACCAGGTGAGACCACAGTTCGGACATCGTCGATAACCTTGCACTAAAACCAGGCCGGTCCGCAGGCAGTCAAGTCGGGGGGTGACCCGATGCGCGGACGGCGGAGCGCCTTACAGAACTGAGAAGTTTAGGATAGGCCGGCCTGCGGCGCTATCCAGCCGGCCGGATTTTGCGTCGGGCTACCTTTCGCTCAGCTGCCACGCAGCCGTGTATCGAGTTCGACCAGTTGCTGCGGGGTGCCGATATTGCACCAGTAGCCGTGGTAGCAGTCACCGCTGAGCTGTCCCGCGCGCATCGCCTGTTGGTACAGCGGCAGCAGTTTGAAGCGTCCCGGCGTGCGGCCATCCAGGAAGGCGGGGCGATAGACGCCTATATTGCCGAAGGTGAGGCGTTCGCCCCTGTCGTCCTCGTTCAGGCTCTGTCCGTGCAGGGCAAAGTCGCCGCGCGCATGCCAATCCGGATTGGGCACCATCACCAGATGCGCCAGGCCTGCTGGTTCGAGCGGCAGGGCGGCATAGTCGTAGTCGCTATAGATATCCGAACTGAGTGCGATAAAGGGTTCGGATCCGAGCAGAGGCAGGGCATTTAACATGCCGCCGCCGGTTTCCAGCGGGGTCGGTCCCTCGTAGGCGTAGCGGATGCGCAGGCCCCAGCGCGAGCCGTCGCCCAGTGTGTCGGGAAACTGGTCGGCCAGGTGCGAGGTGTTGATCACCACGTAATGCACACCGATGGCGGCAAGCTTTTCCAGGTGCCATACGATCAGCGGCTTGCCGCCGGCTTCCAGCAACGGCTTGGGTGTGTGTTCGGTGAGCGGGCGCATGCGCTCGCCCAGGCCAGCGGCGAAGATCAGTGCGTGCCTCATGCGGCGGCGACCTGGGTCAGGTCGCGCCCTTCGGCGCGCCGCTCGAGCAGGGTCACGAAGCGGGTCAGTTCGGGATAGCGCCGCGCCACCGAGATGACATAGTGATAGACGCGCGGCACGTCGGCGAGATAGCCGGGTTTGCCGTCGCGATACCAGAGCCGGTAAAACTGGCCTAGCACCTTGATATGGCGTTGCAGACCGATCAGGTCGAACCAGCGCAGAAAGCGTGCGCGGTCTACCGAGGCATCCAGCAGGCCGGTATGGCGCAGGCGTTCGAAGTAACCCACCGCCCAGGCTTCGACGCGCTCTGGCTCCCACGCGATATAGCAATCGCGCAGCAGCGAGGCGAGATCGTAGGCGATGGGGCCAGCCAGCGCGCCCTGAAAGTCGATGATGCCAGGCGTGTGCAAGCGTTCGGCATCGCGTCGATTTTCCGGCGCGGCGACGATCAACAGGTTGCGGCTGTGGAAGTCACGATGCACGAAGCCGCGGGGTTGCTCTAGCGCGCTATGCAGGATGATGCCGAAGGCGTCGTCGAGTACCGCTCGCTCATCCGCATCGAGTGCATGGCCCAGGTGCCGGTCGAGCAGCCATTCGGGCATCACCTCCAGCTCGCGCGTGAGGAAGGCCTGGTCATAAGCTGGCAGCCCTTCGGCGCTCATGCGTGTCTGTATGCGCAGCAGAGCGTCCATCGCATCGCCATAGAGCGTATCGGCGCTGGTGTCGGTCAACTCGCCCAGGTAGAGCCGGTTGCCCAGGTCTTCGATCAACAGAAAACCTTGCTGCAAGTCCTGCGCATGCACTTGCGGCACATGCAGGCCCGCAGCATCCAGCTGCTTGCCGATCTCCACCCAGGGGCGCGGATCTTCTTGCGCCGGTGGTGAGTCCATCACGATCCAGCTCCGATCCTGATGATACGTGCGCCAATAGCTGCGGAAGCTGGCGTCAGCAGAGGCGGGTGCGAGGGTCAGCTGGGTATCGCCGAGGACAGCTCGGGTCCAGCCCAGACGGGAAAGTGCGCGGTCGTCGCTACGGCTCATGGCAGAGGAGTGTGGTATGTGCCGCCCAGCTTAGCGGCAGCCCCGCCGGCTGGCGAGCAGACAGCTGCTTTTGCGTGAGAAGCCGGGAACGAGGGCAGGCGCGGACTAATGGGAAAATCTTAAACAGGCTCTGACACGGGCCGGCAAATGAAATTGTCTAACACGGTGGCCCCCACCTAAAGTGCCTGCCATGTCTACCGTTTCGCCCCTGCTTGCTCGTTTGCGAAACCGCACCCGCGGTCTAGGGGTGCTGTTTGCTCTCGTCCTGATGGGCAAACTGGTATTTGGCAGTCTGTGCTTTGCCGATGGCCTTAGCGGGCCCGACAACGTGGCGCAGGCGCAGGCCACCAGCGTGAGTGATGCCCATGCCGTAATGTCCGTCCAGGCCACGTCGGCCGACGACGGCGATTGCTGGCATGCAAGCACGGGCGGCTGCCATTGCAGCTGTTCACATGACATGCCGCTCACGGACATTGCGGTATCCGATGCATCGTTGAAACAACCGGCGCAGACGTTTGTCACGCTGCCGGCGGTCGTCAGCTTGCCATCGCCGTCTGCCCTACATCGGCCTCCCATAGCCTGACTCCGTCGTCTGCGTGTCAGCGTCGAGCCTCCCTCGACGCGTTTCGATCGGCTATGAGGAGTTTGCTATGCGTTTCCCACGCTGGGCGCCTGCGGGTGTCCTTTGCGCGATGGTGGCCACGGTTGCCGTCGCCGCACCACCCGTCACCAAAGTTGTAGCGCAAGTCGCAGCGCCATCGGCGGCGCCGACCGTCAAGGATGCCGCCATCCGCGACGAACTGGCTGTTGCCGTGCGCGCACTTTGGGCGGCTAATCCCGAAGTACAGTCGGCCCGGGCCGAGCTTGAGGCGGCGCGCGCACGTGCGGTCGCCGCATCCCGGCCCTTGTATAACCCTAGTATCGATGCGGGGATAGAGAATGCCGACGTGCGTCGCCGCACCATCGGCCTGAGCCTGCCGCTGGATTTGTCCGGCAAGCGTGGTGCGCGCACGGCGGTTGGCGCGGCCGATCTGCAGGCGGTCGAGGCGAGCTATGACCGCGCCCGCCGCGACGTCGCCGCACGCTGGTTGAAGGCCTGGCTCGCCAGCGCTCTGGCCAACCAGGAAGAAGCGCTAGGCAAGCGCCGACTGGAACTGATGCAGAGCTTCGATGAGCTGGCCGGCAAGCGCCTGAAGGTCGGCGATGTGAGCAGTCCCGAGCGCGATCTGGCCGCGTTGGCTCTGGGCGAGGCGCAAACCCAGCAAGCCACCTTGCTGGGACGCGTGGCCGCCGCCCGGGCTGCCTTGCAATCGTTGGGCGACACTGGCCTGGACCGGCTGCCGGCCTTTGCCGGCCAGTTACCGCCCGAACTTGAGGGTGCCGATCTTGTCCGCTCCGACACGAAGATCGACGAGCTCCCGGAGTTGCGCGAGGCGCGTTCGCGTACCGATGCCGCCTATGCCGGCGTGAAAGTCGCCGAACGCAATCGCATCCCCGATCCGGTGATCTCGTTGACCGGTGGACGCGTGAATATTGCGCCGAGCGGACCGGGGCCTGGGGGAAGGCTCAACTACAACGTCGTTGGCGTAGGCCTCAGCATTCCCTTGCCGATACGCAATACCTATAGCGCCGAAGTCAATGCGGCGCGCGCCGATGCCGATGCCGCCGCCGCCAACCTGGGTACTCAGCGTCTGTCCGTGCGTGCACGCCTAAGCGAGGCCTTGTCGCGTTACCAGGCCTTGCGCACCGCAGGGCAATCGTTTCGCGCCAGCCGCGCCAGCGCCTTCGACGAACGCACCCGCCTGCTGGAGCGGCTGTGGAATGCAGGCGAGATCACCACCTCCGATTACCTGATCCAGCTCAAGCAGAGCCTGGATACCGCGCTGTCCGGCCTGCAACTGCAGAGCGAAACCTGGCAGGCCTTTATCGACTACCAAGTGGCTGCCGACCGGCTAACCGCCTGGGTGGCCAGCGACGCCGTACACGGCAACGACAAGGAATACGCACAATGAAACAGGCACACCGGCTCTTTCTTGCCATTTCCCTGGCTTTGGTCCTTCCTCTCGCGCCGTCGGCATTTGCTGCCGAGAAGCAGGCTCCCGCGCCTGCGCCGGCCGAGAGCAATCCGCTGCAACTCGATGCGCAGGCGATCCGCACTGCCGGTATCCAGGCCGCGCCAGCCGTCCGCCGCAACCTGCGGCAGGAGCTGAAAGCTCCGGGCGAAGTACAGGCTGATGCCTACGCTACCGTGCTGGTCTCGCCGCGCATGCCGGCCCAGGTGGTGAAGCGGCGCGCGCGACTAGGCGACAAGGTGAAGACGGGGCAACCGCTGGTCACCCTGTCCAGCGTGGACGTCGCCGATGTGCAGGGCGCGCTGATCGTCAGCGATCAGGAGTGGCGGCGGGTCAGTTCGCTGGGGCCGCAGGCGGTATCGGCACGGCGCTATATGGAAGTGAAGGTGCAACGCGACCAGGCACGCGCCAAGTTGCGCGCCTTCGGTCTCAGCGAAGGGCAGATCAACGCCATGCTGCGCGCCGGTTCGGCCCGTGCCGACGGTACCTTCGAGCTGTTGTCGCCGGCCGCCGGCCGCATCACCAGCGACAGCTTCACCGTGGGCCAATGGATCGAGCCTGGACGCACGTTGTTCACCCTGGTCAACGAGGATACGGTATGGGTGCAGGCGCAGCTTGCATCGTCCGATGCCGCCAGCGTGAAGCTGGGTGATGATGCCCGCGTGGTAACGCATGGGCAGACCATTCCCGGCAAAGTGGTGCAATTGCCACATCAGGCCAATGAGCAGACCCGCACCGTGCCGGTGCGTATCCAGGTGAGCAATAGCAACGACCTGCTGCACAACGGCGAGTTCGTCGACACCTATCTGGCCACCGCCGGCAGTCGCGAGGCGCTGGCCGTGCCCACTGCGGCGGTAGTGCTGCTGCAAAACCAGAGCACGGTGTTTGTCGACAAGGGCAAAGGCTTGTATGAGCCGGTGCCGGTGGTGACCGGCGAAACCCAGGGCGATGTCACTGTGATTACCGATGGCCTGAAAGTAGGCGAGCCGGTGGTGGTGAAGGGCGCCTTCGCCTTGAAGGCGCGTCTGCTGAAATCGCAGATCGGCGGGGGAGATTGACGATGCTTAACCGCCTGGTAGAGGTTTCGCTTAAATACAAAGTGCTGGTCATCATCATCTTCGTGGTGGTCGGCTTTCTCGGCTGGAAAGCCGTCACCAGCTTGCCCATTGACGCGTTTCCAGACGTCACCCCGGTGCAGGTCAATGTGTACACGGAAAGCCCCGGTTTGGCCGCCGAGGACGTCGAACAGTTACTGACCTTCCCGGTCGAATCCGGCCTGGCTGGCTTGCCCAAGGTGCAGCAGATTCGTTCGGTCAGCCTATTCGGGCTGTCCTATGTCTCGGTGTATTTCGAAGACAGCATGGACATCTATTTCGCGCGCCAGCTGGTCAACGAGCGCCTGCAGCAGATTGCCAACAATCTGCCGCAGGGCTATGGCAAGCCGGAGATCGGCCCGAACACTTCGGGCCTGGGCCAGGTGTTCTGGTACACCATCGAACGCGCCGACCAGAAGCTGAAGGACGTCAAGGACAAGCAGTTGGCTGAGGCGACCGCGGGCAAGCCCGCGCCGCCCTCCGATATGGACCTGCGTACCTTGCAGGACTGGTCGGTGCGGCTGATCCTGCGCACGGCGCAAGGCGTGGACGACGTAAGCTCCTGGGGTGGCGAGGAGAAGCAATTCCAGGTGCGCATCGACCCGCTGAAGCTGATTTCGCAGGGGCTGACCTTCAAGCAGGTGATCGACGCGTTGCAGGCCAATAACACCCAGGTCGGCGGCAGCTATGTCGACGTGGGGCGCGAGCAGTATCTGGTGCGTGGCCTGGGCCTGGTCAAAAACGCCAAGGACATTGGCGGCATCATGCTCAAGAGCGACAACGGCACGCCGGTCTACGTGCGCGATGTCGCCAGCATCGTCGAAGGGGCCGCGCCGCGTTTCGGTGCGATCACCCGCGACGGCAAGGAAGTGGTGATGGGCCAGGCGCTGGCGCGTATTGGCGAGAACGCCAAGAACGTGGTGGACTCGGTCAATACCAAGCTCGATACAGTGAAGAAGGCGCTACCGGCCGGTGTTGAAATCAAGACCGTTTACGAGCGCACCGAACTGGTCAACAAGGCGGTAGAGACCGCCGTGCGTGCGCTGGTCGAGGGTTCGCTGCTGGTCGCGGTGGTGTTGTTCCTGTTTCTCGGCGAGTTGCGTTCGGCGCTAGTGGTGATCGTGGCCTTGCCGCTAGCCATGCTGATCGCCTTTATTTGCATGGGCCAGGTGGGGCTATCGGCCAACCTGATGTCGCTGGCCGGTTTGGCCATCGGTATCGGCATGATGATCGACGGCGCGGTGGTGATGGTGGAGAACGCTTTCCGCATCATGGCCGAGGAGCTTGCCCACGGCGGCAAGGTGAATCGTACGGCGGCGGTGTTGACGGCTGCACGCGAGGTGGCCAATCCGGTGGCCTTTGCGATCCTGATCATCGTCACCGTGTTCCTGCCGCTGTTCAGTCTGGAAGGGCTGGAAGGCAAGATGTTCAAGCCGATGGCTTTCAACATCAGCTTCGCGATGGCCGGCTCGCTGCTGCTGGCGCTGACCCTGATCCCGGTGCTGGCCTCGCTGGTGCTCAAGCCCAAGCCGGAAAAAGACACCTGGCTGGTGGCCGGCATCAAGCGGGTCTATACGCCGACCCTCAACTGGACCCTGGGCCACCGCAAACTGGTGCTCGCCAGCGCGGTGCTGGCCCTGGTCGGCAGCCTGGCGCTGTTCCCGTTCCTGGGTAAGGAGTTCATGCCGACCCTGCGCGAAGGCGCCATCATGTGGCGCGTCACCTCGATCCCGTCGGCCTCGCTGGACGAGTCGATCGACGTCTCCAAGCGCATCGCGGATTTGTTCCAGAAGAAATTCCCCGAGGTGGAAACCACCCTGGCGATGATTGGTCGCGCGGAGAAGGGCGAAACCGCCGATGTGAACTACATGGAGATCTACACGCCGCTCAAACCCAAGGATCAGTGGCGCAAAGGCGTGACCCTGGAAAGCATGGAAAAGGACATGCAGGAGTCACTGGAGCAGCAACTGCCGACCGCGGTGGTCAGCTTCACCCAGCCGATCCAAAGCCGTATCGAGGAGCTGATTTCTGGTGTGCGTGCCACCCTGGCCTTGAAGCTGTATGGCCCCGATCTGGCAACGCTGGATCGGCTCAGCGGGCAGATCAAGGACACGCTGAGCAAGGTGCAGGGTGTGGCCGATCTGCAATTGGAGGCGAACAAGGGCAAGCCGCAGATCAAGATCAGCGTCGATCGTGATGCACTGGCCCGTTATGGGTTGAACGCCGACGACGTGCTCACCGTGGTCAAGAACGGCATCGGTGGCGAACCAGTGAGTACCCTGCTCGATGGCATCAAGCGCTTCGCCATCACCGTGCGCGTGGACGACAACTCCAAGGCATCGCCCGAGGCGATTCGGCAGATTCCGTTGCGCACCGCCAGCGGCAGCATCGTGCCGCTGACCAAGGTGGCCACGGTGGATATGGCGGAAGGCTATTCGTTTGTCCGTCGCGAGCAGTTGCAGCGCTATGCGGTGATCCAGATGGATGTCCGCGGCCGCGATGTGAACGGCTTCGTGATGGATGGCAATGCGGCGATCGAAAAACAGGTGAAGCTGCCGCCGGGCTATTGGCTGGAGTGGGGCGGTGCGTTCGAGAACCAGCAGCGCGCCCTAGGCAAGTTGGCGGTGATCGTGCCTGCGACGATCTTCTTCATCTTTGTACTGCTGTATACCGCCTTCAACTCGGCGAAGTACGCCGCGCTGATTCTTGCCAACGTGCCGTTCGCCACCATCGGTGGCCTGGTCGCGCTGGCGATTACCGGGCAATACCTGTCGGTGCCCTCGGCGATCGGCTTTATCGCGGTGTTCGGCGTGGCCATGCTCAACGGCATCGTGCTGGTGAGCTTTCTCAATGAGTTGCGCGGCAAGGGCCACAGCGTACGCGAGGCGGTGGTGCAGGGTACGGCGTTGCGCCTGCGACCGGTGCTGATGACCGCCAGCGTGGCCATCCTTGGCCTAGTGCCCATGCTGCTTTCCAGTGGCGTTGGCGCAGAGACCCAGCGGCCGCTGGCCACGGTGGTGGTGGGAGGCCTGCTCACTTCCACCTTGTTGACCCTGGTGCTGCTGCCGATGTTGTACGACTGGATCGAAGAGCGCGCACAGCGGCGCATGGCCGCCGATGACAACGATGGAGCTTCGTCATGAAAGAGATCAAGGCATTCGTGCACCGCACCCGTGTAGCCGACATTGTTAAAGCGCTGCGCGAGGAGGGCTATCGCAATATCAGTGTGGTCGATGTACGCGGCTTGCTGAGTTCGCTCGATAGCGGTGAGGATAATTACTCGGTCGAGCTAGGCGATAAAGTCACCTCGGAAATAAAGCTCGAAGTGGTCTGCGAGGATTCCGAGGCCATGGCTGCGGTGGATCTGATCTGTACCCAAGGTGCTGCCGGGCTGGCGCTCAGCGGCTGGGTCTATATGGTCGAGGTCGAGCGTTCCTGGCCGATTGGTCGTAATTTCTAGCCCTACGGGTGGCGGACGGCTGGCCGTCCGCCACCGCAGAGACCTGATGAGCCATTCGCACAATCGTGGCGCCGAGGGTCAGCGCGAACATATTTTGTGAATCGCCTTGGGCTTGACCCGCAGCCTTTATGCTGGCCGAGGTGATCGGCGGTATCGTCAGCAGCCGGCAGCCTGCCCTGATCTAGGGCAGGCGCATATCGCTACCGATGCTGCGGGGCAAGCACTTGCTGCGCTAATGCCTCGGCTACTTTGATGCCGTCGACGCCGGCCGAAAGAATGCCGCCAGCGTAGCCGGCGCCTTCGCCGGCGGGGAAGAGGCCACGCACGTTGAGGCTTTGGCAGTCGTTGCCGCGGGTGATGCGAAGTGGTGACGAAGTGCGGGTTTCCACGCCGGTCAGTACGGCGTCGTGCATGGCGAAGCCTTTGATCTGTTTGTCGAAGGCGGGGAGTGCTTCGCGGATAGCGGCGATGGCGTAGTCGGGCAGGCTGGGGGAGAGATCGCCTAGCTTGAGGCCGGGTTTGTAGGATGGTTCGATGGCGCCGAGCCGGGTCGAGGGTTTGCCGGCGATGAAGTCGCCGACTAACTGGCCGGGTGCTTCGTAATTGCCGCCACCCAGTTCGAAGGCTTTGGATTCCAGTGCGCGCTGGAAGGCGATGCCGGCCAAGGGGCCGCCGGGGTAGTCGGTGGGTGTAATGCCGACGACGATGCCTGCATTGGCATTGCGCTCATTACGTGAGTACTGGCTCATGCCGTTGGTGACGACGCGGTTTTCTTCCGAGGTGGCTGCCACTACCGTACCGCCCGGACACATGCAGAAGCTGTAAACCGCGCGGCCATTGCTGGCGTGGTGGACTAGCTTGTAGTCGGCCGCACCGAGCAGGGGATGGCCCGCATATTTGCCCAGCCGCGCCTGATCGATCAGCGATTGCGGATGCTCGATACGGAAGCCGATCGAGAAAGGCTTGGCTTCGACGAAAACGCCGCGTTCGTAAAGCATCTCGAAGGTGTCGCGCGCGCTGTGGCCCACGGCCAGCACGATGTGATCGCTGCGCAGTTCGTCGCCATTGGCAAGCCGCACGCCGCGAACTTGTTTTTGGTTGTCGGCGGCGTCTTCAAGCAAGAGGTCGGTGACGCGTTGCTGAAAACGTATTTCGCCGCCCAGTGACTCGATCTCGGCGCGCATGTTTTCCACCATCGTCACCAGGCGGAAGGTGCCGATATGCGGTTTGCTGACATAAAGAATTTCTTCGGGCGCACCGGCTTTGACGAACTCGGCCAGCACTTTGCGGCCGAGGTGTTTGGGGTCTTTGATCTGGCTGTAAAGCTTTCCGTCGGAAAAGGTGCCCGCACCGCCTTCGCCGAATTGCACATTCGATTCCGGGTTGAGAATGTTTTTGCGCCACAGGCCCCAGGTGTCCTTGGTGCGTTCACGCACTTCTTTGCCGCGCTCCAGCACGATGGGCTTGAAGCCCATTTGCGCGAGGATCAGCGCGGCGAAAATGCCGCAGGGGCCAAAGCCGATCACGATAGGCCGGTGGGCGAGGTTGGCGGGTGCCTGGCCGACAAAGTGATAGCTGGTATCCGGCGTGACCATCACATGGTGATCGTCGGCGAATTTTTTCAGCAATGCGGCTTCGTTCTTGACCTCGAGATCGAGGGTGTAGATGAGCAGCATCAGCTTGCTCTTGCGGGCATCGTAGCTGCGTTTGAACACCGTATGCGAGAGCAGGTCGCTGGCCGGAATACGCAATTTATGCAGCGCAGCGGCGGCGAGATCCTCCGGGGTGTGATCCAGTGGCAGGCGCAGTTCGGTGATTCGCAACATGGGGTTCCAGTCTTTCTTTCCAGAAAAGCAAAGTCGCCAATGACGGCGACTTTGCTTGGATGTAGTACGCGTATTGTAGAGCGGGCTGCCGCGGACTTACGAAAGGTTGTAGGCCTTTTCCTCATGCAGGGCCAGATCCAGGCCAATTTGCTCCTGTTCTTCGTCTACCCGCAGGCCGATGGTCCAGTCCAGCAGTTTGAGAATGATCAGGCTCAACACCGCGCTCCAGACGATGGTGAAGCCCACCCCCTTGGTCTGGATCCACAGCTGTGCGCCCAGCGAGGTGACGTTGCCAAAGCCGCCCAGCTTGGCCGAGGCCAGCGGGCCGGTGATCAGGCCGCCGATGATGCCGGCCACGGCGTGCACGCCGAAGACATCCAGCGAGTCGTCATAGCCGAACTTGTGCTTGAGCTTGGTTGCGCTGAAAAAACATACGATGCCGGCGAGCAGCCCAAGCACCAGGGCACCGCCCGGCCCGGCGGTACCCGCGGCCGGCGTCACTGCGACCAGGCCGGCGACGGCGCCAGAGACGATGCCAAGGACGCTGGGGCGGCCATGCACCAGCCATTCGGCGGCCATCCAGCCGATGGCGGCGGCAGCGGTGGCGATCTGGGTGACCAGCATCGCCATGCCGGCACTGCCATTGGCGGCAGCTGCCGAGCCGGCGTTGAAGCCGAACCAGCCCAGCCATAACAGGCTTGCGCCGATGACGGTGTAGCCGAGATTGTGTGGTGGCATCGGTTGCGTGGGGTAGCCGCGCCGCTTGCCGATCACCAGGCAGGCGACCAGGCCAGCGATACCCGCATTGATATGCACGACGGTACCGCCGGCAAAATCCAGCACGCCCAGGTCGCCAAGCAGCGAGCCGGGGCCGCCCCAGACCATATGCGCCATCGGCAAATAGACGATGGTCAGCCACAGGCCGCTGAACCAGAGCAGGGCGCTGAACTTCATGCCCGGCGAGAAATGCGCGATCGAGCCCACCGATGATGGCGTGCATATTAAACGCGCCAGCCTTCATGCCCTCGGTGCTGAAGGCGAGCGAGTAGCCGTAAAACACCCACAGCACGCTAACCAGCGCAGTGATGGCAAAGCATTGCATCAATACCGACAGCAGGTTTTTTGCCCGCACCATGCCGCCATAAAACAAGGCGACCCCCGGTATCGTCATCATCAACACCAGCATGGTGGCCGTCATCATCCACGCGGTATCGCCACTATTAAGCACCGGTGGTGGCGTCGCGGCCTGTGCACATGCCGGCGAAGCCATACCCATGACGAGCAGAGCCATTACGGTCTTGCCGAGCCAGCCCGTTCCCCGTTCCCCGTTCCCTATTCCCCGGCTCATTTCACAGCGCATCGGCATCGACCTCCGACGTGCGGATACGGATCGATTGTTCCAGTTCGCTGACAAAGATCTTGCCATCGCCGATCTTGCCGGGCCATTACGGTCTTGCCGAGCCAGCCCGTTCCCCGTTCCCCGTTCCCCGTTCCCTATTCCCCGGCTCATTTCACAGCGCATCGGCATCGACCTCCGACGTGCGGATACGGATCGCTTGTTCCAGTTCGCTGACAAAGATCTTGCCATCGCCGATCTTGCCGGTGCGGGCCGCACTGCTGATCGCCTCGATGGCGTGCTCCAGCTGCTCGTCGCTGACGGCGATCTCGACTTTCAGCTTGGGCAGGAAATCCACCACATACTCGGCCCCGCGATACAGCTCGGTGTGCCCATGCTGGCGTCCGAAGCCTTTGACCTCGGTCACCGTCATGCCGGCGACACCTACTTCGGTCAGTGCCTGGCGTACATCGTCCAGCGTGAAGGGTTTGATGATGGCGGTAATCCACTTCATCTCGTATTCCTGCGGTCTGGGTCTATCGCAGTGCAGCACGATGCGTGCCACTGGGGTAATCAAGTATGTTGCTCTGTTTTTCAATGAGTTATTTCATGTGCGTAGACTGGTTTGCGCGGAAACGGATCATTTCGCAGGCATCTTGCTTCAGCTTGGTGCAAAGCCATGCATTGACCGCCTATAGTCAAATCAGTACCATTTTGGTCCCGATTCAAGATGACCCCGGCAGCCATGCTCCGCGTTAGCCGCCTAACCGATTACGCCACTGTGGTGATGACCTGCATCGCCGGGCATCCCGACGACGTGCTCAGCACGGCGCAAATCGCCGATGAGGCGCGGTTGGAGTTGCCGACGGTAAGCAAATTGCTTAAGTCGCTGGGGCATGCCGGTCTGGTCGAGTCGTTCCGTGGCGTCAATGGCGGCTACCGCCTGGCGCGGCCGGCGAGCGAGATCTCGCTGGCGCAAATCATCGAAGCATTGGAAGGGCCGATCGGCATGACCGAATGCAGCATCGCCGAAGGGCAGTGCGATCGTGAATCGCAATGCAGCGTGCGCGGTAGTTGGCAGCAGGTCAGCAGTGTGGTCGATGGCGCCCTGCGCGCGGTCAGCCTCACCGACATGCTCAAGCCGCAACACACGGGCCACAGCGCCAGCGGCACTCACACCGTTGGTATTAGCGAATTGAAAGGCAGAACCACCTCATGACCCGTCCGACTGTGATCAGCGAACGCAGCGACAACTCGGCCACTGTGCTGCGTGACAACGCGGAAGTTGCCGAGGCGCTAGGCCGCCGCTACGAAGCCGGCTTCGTCACCGATATCGAGATGACCAGCCTGCCACCGGGCCTGAGCGAAGATATCGTGCGCCAGCTCTCTGCCCTCAAGCAGGAGCCGGAGTGGATGACCGAATGGCGGCTCAAGGCCTATCGTCATTGGCTGACCATGCCCACGCCGGATTGGGCCAAGCTCAAGCTCACCGCGATCGATTATCAGTCGATCAGCTATTACGCCGCCCCCAAGGCGGGGCCGAAGTCGCTGGCCGAGGTCGATCCGAAGTTGTTGGAGACCTATGAAAAGCTCGGCGTGCCGTTGCACGAGCGGGCCAAGTTGGCCGGCGTTGCGGTCGATGCCGTGTTCGATTCGGTATCCGTAGGCACCACGTTCCGTAAAGAGCTGGCCGAGGCCGGGGTAATTTTCTGCTCGATGAGCGAAGCCATCCGCGAACATGGCGAGCTGGTGCAGCAATACCTGGGCAGCGTAGTGCCCACGGGCGATAACTATTTCGCGGCGCTTAATTCGGCGGTGTTCTCTGACGGCTCGTTTGTATTTATTCCCAAGGGCGTGCGCTGCCCGATGGAGTTGAGCACGTATTTCCGTATCAACGCGATCAATACCGGGCAGTTCGAGCGCACGCTCATCGTCTGCGAAGACGACGCCTACGTGTCTTATCTCGAGGGCTGCACCGCGCCGATGCGCGATGAAAACCAGTTGCATGCGGCGGTGGTCGAGCTGGTGGCACTTGAGCGCGCACAGATCAAATATTCCACGGTGCAAAACTGGTACCCCGGCGATGAAAACGGCGTGGGCGGTATCTACAACTTTGTGACCAAGCGCGGCGACTGCCGCGGCAACGATTCGAAAATTTCCTGGACCCAGGTAGAAACCGGTTCAGCGATTACCTGGAAATACCCCAGCTGCGTACTGCGCGGCGATCGTTCGGTCGGCGAGTTTTATTCGGTAGCGCTCACGCACCATCGCCAGCAGGCCGACACCGGCACCAAGATGATTCATATCGGCAAAGGCACCAAGTCGAAGATCGTCTCCAAGGGCATTAGCGCCGGGCGCAGCTCCAATAGCTATCGGGGCCTGGTGAAGATCGAGAAGGGTGCCGAGGGCGCGCGCAATCACACGCAATGCGACAGCTTGCTGATCGGCAAGCGCTGCGGTGCGCATACCTTCCCTTATATGGAAGTGAAAAACCCCAGTGCCATCGTCGAGCATGAGGCTACCACTTCAAAGATTTCCGACGACCAGATGTTTTATTGCCGCTCGCGCGGCATCGGCGAAGAAGATGCCGTGTCGATGATTGTCGATGGCTTCTGCAAACAGGTTTTCCGCGAATTGCCGATGGAGTTCGCGGTAGAGGCGAAAAAACTTCTTGAGGTATCGCTGGAAGGCGCCGTGGGATGAGCGTGTCAGATCCATCCCATTGGAACGCGGTGTATAGCGAGAAAGGCGAGGCGCAAACCAGTTGGTTTCGACCGCATCTCGATGAGTCGCTGCGTTTGATCGATGGTTTGCACTTGCCGCTTTCGTCCGCTTTGCTGGATGTGGGCGGAGGCCGTGCGACCTTGGTCGACGACTTGCTGGCGCGTGGCTTCGGTGAGGTCAGCGTGCTCGATCTGTCAGACGCTGCGTTGACCGAATCAAGGCAGCGTCTGGGCACCCAAGCTTCGGCCGTGCAGTGGCTGGTCGGTGACGTCACCGCGGTGGAGTTGCAGGCGGCACATTACGTGTTGTGGCACGACCGCGCGGTGTTTCATTTCTTGACGGCGCCTGTGGCGCAGGCAGCTTATGTGGCTGCGGCGACCCGGGCGGTGCGGGCTGGTGGCTACATCGTCATCGGTACGTTTGCCGAGGACGGCCCCACTCAATGCAGCGGTCTGGCTGTCGCGCGCTATGACGTGGAAACTCTGGCGGCGATGTTCGCGCCTGCCTTCGAAAAAATCAGCAGTAGCCGCGACGTGCACCGTACGCCCGCGGGCAATGAGCAAGCATTCACCTATGTCGTATTGCGCCGTCGTGATGACGGTACGAGCGCCTGAATTCATCGAGTACGAATTATGTTGAAGATCGAAAACCTGCATGCCCGTGTCGAGGGCAAGGATATTCTCAAGGGTCTCTCGTTGACGGTGAACCCAGGCGAGGTACACGCCATCATGGGGCCGAACGGAGCGGGCAAGTCGACCTTGGGCAATGTGCTTTCGGGCCGTGACGGTTACGAGGTTACTGAGGGTTCGGTGATGTTCCAGGGCCGCGATCTGCTGGCCTTGGAACCGGAAGAGCGTGCCGCCGCCGGGGTGTTTTTGGCGTTTCAGTACCCGGTTGAAATTCCTGGCGTGAACAACACCTACTTTCTGCGCGCTGCGTTAAATGCACAGCGCAAGCAGCGCGGTGAGGTCGAGCTGGATTCGATGCAGTTTCTCAAGCTGGTGCGCGAGAAGCTGAAAGTGATGCAGATCTCCGACGAGTTGCTGCATCGCGCCGTCAACGAAGGCTTTTCGGGTGGCGAGAAGAAGCGCAACGAAATTTTCCAGATGGCGGTGTTGGAGCCCACGCTGGCCATCCTCGACGAAACCGATTCCGGTCTCGACATCGATGCGTTGAAACAAGTCGCTCAAGGTGTGAATGCCTTGCGTTCGGCGGATCGCTCCTTTCTGGTAATTACTCATTACCAGCGCCTGCTCGACTATATCGAGCCGGATTTCGTGCATGTGCTGGCCGATGGCCGCATTGTCGAAAGCGGCGACAAGACCCTGGCGCACAAACTTGAAGAGCATGGTTATGCCTGGGTCGCCGAGCACGATCCCGCCCTGGCCGGAGCGCGTACATGAGTCAGCCGGCGCAGACGCCGTTTGTCGAATCGCTGTTGACGGCTGAGCTGCCGGCGACAGGGAAGGGCCTTGCCTGGCTGGACGCATCACGCCGCGAGCATCTCGCTGCTTTTGTTGCGGCCGGCTTGCCCGACACCCGGATGGAGGCGTGGAAGTACACCGCCTTGCGCGCGCTGGGTCAGCGCCGTTTTCTGGTTGGCGATGCGCAGGCGGCCATGCGCCCGGTCGATCCGGCCTCGCTGGTGCTGCCGGGCGTCGATGGCTTACAGCTGGTTTTCGTCAATGGTGCGTTTCGCGCGGATTTATCACGCATCGATAGCTTGCCGGCGGGTTTGAGTTTGCAGCCCCTATCGCAGGCGCTGGAGCGCGATGCCGAATCCTTGCGTTTCGCGCTGACGCGGCCTTACCGCGAGGCTGGCGATGCATTTGCACGGCTCAATGCCGCGTTGGCCGCCGATGGCGTGGTATTGCAAGTCGCCGCGGGTACAAAGATTACCCCGCCGATATCCATGATTTTTGTGGGCGCGGCGGCGGAGGCCGATCTCAGCTGGCACGTGCGCAATGTCATCGAGCTGGGCGAAGGTGCCGAGCTGAATCTGGTCGAGCAGCATGTGGCCAGCGGCGAGCCATCGCATCTGGGCACGGTGGTGACCGATATCGTGTTGCGTGACGACGCACGCTTACAGCACAGCGTGTTGCAGAACGCTGCCGAAGCCAGCACGTTGATCCGTCGCGGCAGTCTGCAGTTGAGTGCCCGTGCGCAGGCGAGCTTGCATGTGCTGGAGCTTGGCGGCGCCTTAGTGCGCCATGATCTGCAGGCGGAACTGATCGGTGACCAAGCGCGGCTGGATACCCGCGGCGTGTTTGTGCTGCGCGGTCGCCAGCATGTCGATACGCAGTTGGCGATTCGCCATCAGGCGCGCAATACGGCCTCTGAATCGATCTGGCGCGGTGTGGCCGATCAACGCGCACGCGGGGTGTTTCGCGGTGCGATCGTGGTGGCTGAGGGTGCGGATGGCAGCGATGCCAACCTCAGTAACAAGAATCTGCTGCTTTCGGCGCAGGCCGAGATCGATACCAAGCCTGAGCTTGAAATCTATGCCGATGAAGTGAAAGCGGCGCATGGCGCCACCATCGGCCAGCTCGACGAACGCGCGATGTTCTACTTGCGTTCGCGCGGCATTCCGCTGGCCGAGGCGCGCGGCATACTTACCGCCGCGTTCTGTCGATCGGTATTTGAGTCTTTGCCGGGCGAGGCGCTGCGCGAGCATGTGTCCACGGCATTGATCGCCCACTTGCCATGATCGTGGATGCTCTTGCCGGCAAGAGCATCTTAGGTCGATGTGAGCACGGCTCGTAAGGCGGCATTTCTCCCCGGCCCTTCCCTCTATGCGGAGAAGGGGGCCCATGAACGGAGCATCACCATGAATGCACAAGCTGACCACCTCCCTACTGTCTTCGACGTGCAGCGCATACGCGCGGACTTTCCGCTGCTTGCGCGCACGGTGCATGGCAAGCCGCTGGTCTATCTGGACAATGCCAACACCAGCCAGAAGCCGGCCAGCGTGATCGAGGCGGTCAGCGAGCATTACCGCCAGCACAATGCGAATGTGTCGCGCGCGGTTCACCAATTAGGTGAAGAGGCGACGGCGGCGTATGAGGGCGCGCGGGATAAGTTAGCGCGTTTCATCAACGCGACCTCGCGCAACGAACTGGTACTGACGTCGGGCACCACGCAAGCAATCAACCTGGTGGCGTATAGCTATGCCTTGCCGCGATTGCAGCCGGGCGACGCCATTCTCACCACGGTGATGGAGCATCACGCCAATATCGTGCCGTGGCAGTTGGTGGCGCAGCGTGCCGGGGCTACCGTCAAGGCGGCACCCATCAACGAGCGTGGCGAGCTGATCGTCGAGAAGTTCATCGAGATGCTGACGCCGGAAGTAAAGCTGGCCTGCGTCACCCATGTCTCCAATGTCTTGGGCACGGTCAACCCGGTGCGTGAGCTCGCGCGCGAATGCCGCAAGCGCGGCATTCCGTTGCTAGTTGATGGTTCGCAAGCGGTGCCGCATCGCCCGGTGGATGTGCAGGCGCTGGGTTGTGACTTCTACGCGATGACCGGCCACAAAATACTTGGCCCCACCGGCACCGGTGCGTTGTGGGCGCGGCGTGAGCATTTGCAGGCGATGCCACCCTTCTTCGGCGGTGGCGAGATGATTCGCGAAGTGCGCTTTGACGGCACCACCTTCGCCGAGGCTCCGCACAAATTCGAGGCGGGCACGCCGAACATCGCCGGTTTCGTCGGCCTGGGTGCGGCGATCGATTACTACCAATCGGTGGGCTTCGAGGCGATTCACGCCTGGGAGCAACAGTTGCTGGCGTATGCCACCGAGCGCCTGCGCGATATTCCCGGTTTGCGCCTTATCGGCGAGGCGGCCGAGAAAGAGCCGGTGATTTCCTTCCTGCTGGAAGGCGCGCAGGCGACCGACCTGGCCACCTTGCTGGATCTGGAAGGCGTGGCCGTGCGGTCAGGTCACCATTGCGCCCATCCCTTGATGCAGTTTTATGGCGTGCCGGCTACATTGCGTGCGTCGCTCGCGTTCTACAACACGCGCGAGGAAATCGACGCTTTCATCAAGGCGTTGCTCAAGGTGCGCAAGCTGCTGCTGTAAGACGCGCGAGTCTTTCTCACGCAACGGCAGGTTGGGAGGCGCAGGCGAATCCCGACCCGATGACGCGATGCATTGATGTTGCTTGTTACTTACGGGACTCAGGCGGCATGCCGACTATGGATGTCGCCACGTTCTTCCCAGCTCAACGTTTGCTCTCAAAGGCATTTATGCAGCCCTGGCTTGATCGTGACCTGTCTTCGTTCGATGCCATCCTGGATCAGGCCCATGCCATGGCCAGCTCCTATTTGCGAAACCTGCCGCAACGCGCGGCGGCCGCCACGTTGCCGGCCGCAGGGCTGGCCGGCGCAGCGGAGTTGCCGGAGCAAGGCTTGGGTGCGCAGGCCGTCTTGCAGCGTTTCCAGCATGACTATGAGGGCTTGCTGTCAGGCAGCCCGGGGCCGCGCTATTTCGGTTTTGTCACGGGCGGCGCCACACCCGCCGCACTGGCGGCCGACTGGCTGGTAAGCACCTACGACCAGAACACTCAGCGCAATGGCGATACCTGTGCCGCGGCGATCGAGCAGCAAGCGGTCGATCTGCTTGGCCAGCTGCTGGGTTGGCCCGCGGAGTGGACCGGGGTCTGCGTGACTGGCGCCACCATGGCCAACTATGTCGGCATGGCGCTGGCGCGGCAGTGGGTGGGGCATGCGTACGGGCGCGATATCGCCGCCGATGGCGTAATGGGCCTGCCGCCGATTCCGGTGTTTGCCGGCAGTGCGCATTCCAGCACGGT
>NZ_JAPDPE010000055.1 GCF_026283955.1 Dyella silvatica
ATTTGTTCGAACACTTGATGTTCGAAGGCACGCCGACCGCACCCAAGGGAACCTTTGAGCGCGTGATCCAAGGCGGTGGCGGCATATTCAACGGCTCGACCCGCGCCGATTTCACCAACTACATCGCCTCGGCCCCGGTGACGGCACTCGAGCCGATCCTGTGGCTGGAAGCCGACCGCATGAAGGCATTGGACTTCAGCGAGAAAAATCTCGCCAATCAGCAAAACGTGGTGAAAGAAGAGATCCGCATCAATGTAAAGAACCAGCCCTACGGCATTTTCTACTGGCTCGATCTCAACGCGCTGGCATTCGACAAATGGGCCAATAGCCACGATGGCTACGGTTCGTTCAAGGATCTCGATCACGCCAGCATCGCCGACGTCAAAACCTTTCACGACACGTATTACCAGCCAGCCAATGCCGTGCTGGGTATCGCCGGCGACGTCACCCCGGAACAAGCCTTTGCGTTGGCGCAAAAATATTTTGGTGGTATTCCCGCGCGTGCTTTACCGGCCAGACCGGACGTAGACGAATCGCTCAATAGCAAAGGCCGCATGCAAGAGCAGACGGACCCGCTGGCGAAAGCGCCCGCCCTGGCCATTGGCTGGAAAATGCCCGCACGCGGCAGCAAAGACCAGGTGCCGATGATGGTGCTGTCGCAGCTGTTGGTTGGCGACGATGCCTCGCGATTCTTCCAAGGCCTGGTCAAGGGCCGCGAACAACTGCTCAATATCGAGGGCGGTATCAACTACCCGCTCGGCAATGCCACCAATTACGGCGGCCCCAGCCAGCTCACGCTGTTTGCGCTGTACAAGCCCAACGCCACACCTGAGCAAGTGCTTGTTTCGCTCAACCAGGAAATCGCCAAGATCGCCAGCGATGGCGTCGATGACATCACCCTGCGCCGGATCAAGACCAAGATGCTGTCGGACTGGTACGGCAATCTGGAAGGCTTTCTTTCCCGCGCCGACACCATGGCCACCACGCAAACCTTGTGGGGCGATGCCCAGGTCGTCAATCAAGTACCGGGCTGGATAGAAGCGGTCACGGCCGATGACCTCAAACGGGTCGCCCGTACCTATCTCATCGATGCCAATCGCAGTGTCATCGTGCGTCGTCCCGTTGCGGCGGCAGCAGCGAAGATTTCCACCAGTTCCCCGAATACGACACGCTGAGGAGCACCACGATGACCATCATGAAGAAGCCCGCGTTGCTCGTAGTCGCTCTCGGCCTGTGCATGACCAGCCTCGTACAGGCGTCCACCGCCCCATTGCCGAAAGATCTGCCGGCCTATGGACCGGACAAAGCCGTGCCGGTACCGGACATCGCGCAGCGCACGCTAGCCAACGGACTCACGGTGTGGGTGGTGTCGCGCAACGGACTGCCGAAAGTCGATATGACGCTTGCCGTACTCGGTGGCACGGCGGCAGACGATCCCTCCACGCCAGCCCTTTCCAGCGTCATGACCGGCCTGCTCAATGCCGGCACGACCAGCCTCGATGCCAAACAGATCGCCGAATCGTTGCAGGCGATGGGCGGTGACTACGACGCCACGGCCAGGCCGGATGCGATCGTTGTTTCGGCCACGGCGCTGTCTGCCTACACCGCCGAACTGCTCCATCTGGTGGCCGATACGGCCTTGCACCCGAGTTTTCCCGCAGCAGAGGTCGCACTGCAAAAGGCGAACTCACTGCAAGTGCTCAAGGTGCGCGAGGGCGACCCGGCCTGGCAAGCGCAACGCGCCTTCGATGCCGCCACCTTCGGCACCCATGCTTATGCGCGCAGCTCGCTCACCGAGGCCAGCATCGCGGCGGTCACACCAGAAACCATGCGCCAGCTGCACGCCGCTCGCTTCCGCCCTGATCGCAGCCTGCTCGTCATCATCGGTCGCATCAGTACCAAAGATGCTTTCCGCATCGCCGAGCAACAATTCGGCAGCTGGAAAGCCGAGGGCAAGGCCGTTGCCGATATGCCGCAAGCACCGCGTGATGCCTCGCCACAACGTTTACTGGTCACGCGCGAGGGCTCGGTCCAAACGAATATCCGTTATGGCCGCCCTGCCCTGGCTGCCAGCGATCCCGACTTTGTTCCGCTCAACGTGGCCAACACCATCCTCGGCGGCGGCTTTACCAGTCGATTGACTCAAGATATTCGAGAGGACAAGGGCTATTCCTACAGTCCACGCAGCATGATCAACGCCAATCGCGCGGGAGGCAGCAGTCTTGCCAGGGTGGACGTACGCAATGAAGTCACCGGCGCCACGCTGACCGAGTTGAACAAGCTTTACGAGAGCATGGCCAGCCAGCGGCCCAGCGATGAAGAGCTGATCGGGGCCAAGCGATTGGCTGCCGGCACCTATCTTCTGCGCAACCAGATTCAAGCATCCCTGGCCCTCACGCTCGCCAATTACTGGGCGCAGGGCTTGCCGCCGGCGTTCTTCAGCAATTACGTCACCGAGACCAACCAGGTGAATGGCGATCAGGTACAGGCCATGGGGCGTAAATATTTTGCCCCCAAGGATCAAAGCATCATCCTGGTCGGCGACCCGAAGGCGATCGAGGCACAGCTCAAGCCTTTCGGTGAGTTCAAATCGTTCAAGCCCTGAAGCGCGCCGTCGGCAACAGCATCCGCGACCTCGGCAAGGCTTGCCCCGGCTGGATCGACATCATGATCCAGCCGGGGTGCCGGCTCTTGTCTTGTGCCAAGCCGATAGCTGCCCAAGCCACCCGCATCGACCGGCCGGCAAAGGCCCGCCGTCAAGCCAGCGCCGGCTTCCCGGCACCGGGGGCGCACCCTAACCCGCTGTAAACGGAGAAGGCGCGCCAGCACGCCCCTGCCCCATTAGGCGCCCTATCGAAAGTTGTCAGAAAGAGTGACCCCACAGACTGGCGCCTCCGTCTTATCTCAAGCTCGCCATCATGCGCTTTGTCACCCCACACCTTTCGCCTCGCCACAGGCATGCCTGCCCGTGATCCAGAACGTTGAGTTCCGCCTCGAAGGCGGGCGCAGCGGCGTGCTGCTGATCCACGGCCTTACCGGCACCCCTACCGAGATGCGATTGGTCGGCAAGGGCCTCAATCGCGCGGGTTTCAGCGTGTACGGCATGCAGCTGGCAGGCCACTGCGGCAATGTCGAGGATTTGCTCAGCACCGGCTGGCGCGAGTGGTATGCCAGCGTGGAAGCCGCGGCGGAACAGTTCCGCCATGAAGTGGATCACCTGTTTGTCGCCGGCTTGTCGATGGGTGCGGTGCTGGCGCTCAAGCTCGCGGCCGACCATCCTGACTGGGTCAAGGGCGTCGGTGTCTACGGCGCTACCTTCCGCTACGACGGCTGGGCAATTCCGTGGTACGGCCGGCTGTCCTTCATGCTGCCGCTGCTGCACCGCTTTGGTATCGGCAAGCACCGCATGGTTCACGAAAACGAGCCCTATGGCATCCGCGACGAGCGCCTGCGCGCGCAAATCAGTTCGGCCATGCTCAGCGGCGACAGTGCCGCCGCAGGCCTGCCGGGCAATCCGTGGCCGTCGCTGGGCGAGATGTACAACATGGCCGCAGTGGTTCGCCGTGAACTGCCCAAAGTCAATGCATGCCACTGAAGACGATATCGCCAGCGTCGAGAATGCCCGGCTGGTCGAGCGCGGCGTTTCCGGCCCGGTAGAGATGCTGTTGCTGGAAAACAGCTATCACATGATTACCGTGGATCGCGAACGCCGTGTGCTGATCGATCGCTCGGCCGATTTCTTCAGCCAGGTCGCCGCCACCTTCGAACCTGCCGCTCGCGCGGCGGCCTAGGAGACTTATGTCCCCGCTGGTGGTTACGTTGTGGCTGCTCAATGTCACTCTCGACACGGTTGGCCAGCTGTCATTCAAGGCGGCGGCCAGCGATCCGGCGGCCGGCGATGGCCTGGCCCGCTGGCGCTATATGGCGTCGCGACCGTGGATCTGGGTGGGCCTGATTTCCTATGTCGCCGAATTTCTGGTGTGGATCGCCTTCCTGTCGCTGATCGACCTGTCCGAAGGCGTGCTGCTGGGCTCGATCAATATCGTCGTGGTGATGATTGCCGGACGCATTCTGTTTCGCGAAAAACTCACCCCGCTGCGAGTCACCGGCATTTTGCTGGTAACCGCGGGCGTGGCCATCGTCGGCATCGCAGGTGCAGGCTGATTTTATGCAGACCGACTCTATGAAGACCGATGGCATGACGCGTGGAAAGAGCTTTTACTTTTTCGGCTTTTTGATCCTGGTGGCGTTCGATACCGTGGTCCAGCTGAGCTTTAAATACGCCGGCAATCATGCATTTCCACCCGAGGCGAACTGGGCCTGGATTGTCCGCGTGTTTGGCCATCCGTGGATTTATCTCGCGGTGATCGGCTATGTCGGCAACTTCTTCACCTGGATGACCCTGCTAAAGCACGCGCCGATCGGCCCAGCCTTTGCCGTTACCCATCTCGAAGTCGTCAGCGTGATGCTTTTTTCGGTCTGGCTTTTCCAGGAGCCGCTGACCTGGCCGAAAGTGATCGGTGCCGCCGTCATCGTCCTGGGCATTATCTGCCTGGCCTTTGCCGAGAGCGGCGCACACCCTGAAGGCGATGCGCCGACCGAAGCCAAGGCCGCACTCGGCGTCGCTGCGGGCAGCTGAGATTCAGCATGCGCGAGCTGCCGCCCACCGCTGGCCTGCCACTGCACTTCGGCGACCTGCGTCCCGGCAGCGCGCCTTTCGCCGCACAGGCCGCCGCATGGCTGGGTGTCGAACACTTGCAATTGGAATGCTCGGGCACGGCTGCCCTGGTGGTCGCTTTACATGCCATCAGCCGACTGCGCCCGGATCGCCGCGAAGTCGTCGTACCCGCATGGACCTGCCCGCTGGTTGCGTTGGCCATCCATCGTGCCGGGCTCAAGCCACGCTTGTGCGATCTGGCACCGAATCATTACGACATGGATGCCACTCAGCTGGCGGCGGTGTGCAGCAATAAGACCCTGGCTATCGTGCCCACCCATCTGGCCGGCCGGGTTGCCGATGTCGCTACCGCCAATACGATTGCCCACAACGTCGGCGCCTATGTCATCGAGGATGCCGCGCAAGCCGTCGGTGCGCAGCAGGACGGCCGCAGTGTCGGCCTGCTTGGCGACGCCGGTTTTTTCAGCCTCGCCGTCGGCAAAGGCCTGACCCTGTACGAAGGCGGCCTGTTGCTGGCGTGCGACCCGGCCCTGCGCGAAGCCTTCGCTGCCAGTCATCGCGCCATCATCAAATCAAATCCATCCATGGATAAACAGCGCGCGCTGGAGCTGATCGGCTATACCGCTGCTTACCGTCCGTGGCTATTGCCGCTGGCCTATGGACGCCCGCTGCGCAAAGCGTTGGCAGCCGGTGATCCAGTCAGTGCGGTCGGTGACGATTTCGGCCCAGAGATTCCGCTGCACACAGTAAGTGACTGGCGTCAGGCGGTAGGCGCACGGGCTTTGCTGCGGCTGCCGGCGTTTCTTGAGGCCACCCGCCAGCAAGCGCTACGCCGTATTCAACGGCTACGGCAGATCCCTGGCCTTACCGTCTTCGCGGATGCTCCCGGCCAGCAAGGCGTGTGGCCCTTTCTGCTAGTGACCATGCCTAGCGAAGCCATTCGCGACAGTGCATTGCATACGCTGTGGACCGCCGGCCTCGGTGTCAGCCGCTTGTTTATTCATGCCCTGCCCGACTACGCCTATCTGCGCGATGTGGTGCCGCCTACCGAGTTACCGAACGCCCGCAGCTTTGCCGCGCGCTCACTCACTATCACCAACAGCCCCTGGCTGCGCGATGATGAGTTCGAGAAAATCTGTCGCCGGCTTGAGCGTGCGCGCTAACCCGCAACACGATGCTACCGGCGCTCGATATCGCGCGCCGCCGCAACTACACGCTGCTCGTCGCAATCGCTTTCAATAACCGGGTATTCAAGGCGCGCTGCTGCGCCTGCCAGGCATCCAGCTCGCTTTGCGGCACCGGCTCTTGCCCATCCATGCCGCTAAGCAGGCGTTTCCACCACGTCGTATAGGCATAGGCGGAGACTTCGCCATTGATGTCGCTGGCGATGATCCGCCCGTGCAACGCTTCGATGATCGCCATGGCGTGGCGTTCTTCGATCAAGCCCTGATCCCAATTGGTCCGCGCCGTGGCGACACTGAAGGCATCTTTGTCGATCGACAAATACGTCGGTTGCGGCGCGCCCTGCAATTGCGCAATGAAAGCAGCGGTGAGCGCATCCGGATCGTCAAAGCGATGAAAGGCAGCAGCGATGCCCCAGCGCTTGGCCCAGCTCACATCGACATCCATGCACCAGTAACTGAGCTTGCCTGCGCGCAGCGGCCGCAGATAATTCTCCCAGGCGTGTTTGGCGCCGATATCACCGGAGGTAATGCCGACGACATGCACATGGGTGACATAAGGCAACATCGCGACCTTACGCACCCACGAGCCGCAATGAATGCCCCAGGGGAAACGCATATTGTCGGGATGGTTATCGAACACCACCAACTGGAACGGGCCACGCGCGCGCTGCCGCTCAACCAGCGGCCAGGTCAAATGATGGTAGTCGCCCGAGCCCATCAGCACGGTGCCGTAGTCGGCCGGAGCCCGCGCGTCGAGATGGCGGCGCAAGCGATTGAACGTATGCAGCGTGCAACCGAAGCGAATCGCTTCCTGCCAATCGCTCAACGCCATCGTGGTCGCGCCGGGAAGCGCCCCGATCGAACCGTCGAAATCGAGAATCAGCGGATTGTGCCTACTCATGTGTTTGCGCTGCCCATTGGCTATCGCTCTCGAAATGCTTGCCAAGCCGTTTCGCCAACGCCCGCAGCAATGGGTTGCGCAGATAGATAGCGTGTCGGGTCAGGGTGAATTGTGCGCCTAGATATGATTTGATTTCCGGATCGGTCCAACCGGCAACGTAATGCGTCAGGCCCTGCTCGCGTGCCCAGGCCAGGTTATGAAACCAGCTGGTGAAGTAAAGATTCTGCTCGCGTGCCTGTGGGTAGGCAAAACCCACGTACTTGTCGATCAATTTGCCGCCGACCGCAAAGCACAGATTCCAACCGATCATCGCGCCCTGGTGACGATAAACGAACACCACGCCGCCATTGGCCGGGTCACGCAATACCGCGGCGAAGAACGGCCGGCTAAGCTTGTCGAAATGAATCTCGCTTTGCGCATACACGTTTTCGTAAAGCGCATAAAACGCATCGATACTCGCTTCATCGGCAAAGCTTGCGTCACCACACGGCAGCGCCTCGACCGCGACCTCGCCACGTTTACGCAGTTTGCGCCGGATGTCTTTGCGGCGACCAGAAGACAGCCGTGCCAGGTATTCGTCTTCGCTGGCGAAATCAATCGTCACATAAGCCAGCGCCTGCCCCTCCAGCAACACAAAGCCGGCCGCCTCGCATGCAGCGATAACCCGCGCGCAGCCATCGGCGTTGGCGGCGTCGAGCAAGGGCGAGGCTTGCGGAATGTCTTTGACGATCAACAGCCGTTGATCGCGCCCCAATTGCTCGCTCCAAGCGCGCGGCAGGCTGGCCGGGTCCGCCGCACGCGGAAACAAGGCGTATTCCGACACGGTGGTGCCGACAAAGGCGGTACGCCAGCGCAGCCATCGCCCCCACCAGCGGTAACCTGGCGCACGGGTAACTCGCTGCCGCAACGGCGCATCGGCGGTGGTCAACAGGTCGAACGGAGCGACGAAGGCCGGCGTACCGGCGGCTTCGAGCACGCGAAAACCCAGTGGGGGATGCTCGGCAAACCGCGCGATCAGCGCATCCGGCTCGAGCTGATTCAGATACCGCACACTTAAGTTTCCACGAAACGAGAGGCAATAGCATACGACCCTTCCGCCTTGCTGGCACCGCAACACAGCAACCGCTTCAAAGATTCACGAAAGAATTCACGCGCAGGATGGCCCCTCGATAGCCGTTCGCTTTCATCCGCAACATCACCCGCCAGTCATCTGGACAACCTCCCGATAGTTCGTCAGTCTTGCGCAAACCGGTTACCACATCGCCGATGCCGAGCCGATCCATGCGCAGGCAACGGCGGTTTCTTGACATCCAGGAACGTGATCATGAGCACACAGCAAGAAACTTTCGACATCATCGCCAAGCAGGCGAAGATCGATATCGCCACGATCAAGCCAGAGTCCACCTTGAAGGACCTGGGCGTGGCCTCGCTGGATGCGATCGAAGTGATCTTCGATCTCGAAGAGCATTTCGGCGTGAACCTGCCCAATGAAGACACGAACTTCGAAAGCGATACCGTCGGCCATCTGGTCGACGCCATCGACCGTCAATTGGCGCTGAAATCGTCAACCCAGACTCCATCTGACGGCTGATCCCATGCGCCGTATCGTGATTACCGGTGCGGGCGCGATCTGCGCGCTCGGCCATGACGTGCCCACCATCTGGAAAGGCATGACCGAAGGCCGCACCGGCATCGGTCCCGTGCAGCGGATCGAACCGGGCCTGCTGCGCAATGGCGGCATTGCCGCCGAAGTGCGCGATTATGACCCTTCGTCGTATTTCGATTCCGCGCGGCTGCCACTGCTCGATCTTGTCAGTCAGTACGCGCTGGTGGCCGCGGGCGAAGCGATACGCCAATCCGGCATCGGTTTCGAAGGCGAGCGCGCGGCGCGTACCGCCATCGTGATCGGCACCGGGGCGGGTGGTGAAACGACTCGCGATGAGCAGTACGAAAGACTTTATCGTGAGGGCGCCAATCGTCTGCATCCCTTGGGCATCGTGCGTATGATGACCAATGCGCCCGCCAGTCACGTCAGCATGATGCATGGCATCACCGGCCCGGCCTTTTCCGTTTCCAGCGCGTGCGCTTCGGCCAATCATGCCTTTGCACAAGCGGTGATGATGATCCGCTCGGGGCTGGTCGATACCGCCCTGGCAGGCGGCTCCGAAGCCTGTATTACCTTAGGCTCCATGCGTGCCTGGGAGGCCATGCGCGTACTGGCCCCCGATACCTGCCGCCCGTTCAGCAGCGGCCGTCGTGGCATTGTGCTTGGCGAAGGCGCGGGCATGTATGTGCTGGAGACACTGGAACTGGCGCAGCAGCGCGGCGCAACCATCCTGGCCGAAGTCGCCGGCTGTGGCATGAGTTCCGATGCCGGGGATATTGCCGCGCCATCTGAGCTGGGAGCCGCCGCTGCCATCAGCACCGCCCTGCGCGATGCCGGCATGCTGCCCGCGGAGGTCGACTACATCAACGCCCATGGCACCGGCACCATGGCCAACGACAGTACCGAAACCCGCGCCATCCACCGCGGATTTGGCGAACATGCGCGCGCCTTGGCGATCTCCTCGACCAAGCCCATGCATGGTCATGCGCTGGGTGCGGCTGGCGCACTGGAGCTGGTGGCCGTGCTTGGTGCCTTGCGTGACGGCGTGGTACCGCCCACCCTGGGTTACCTGGGCCCCGACCCTGCCTGCGATCTCGACTATGTGCCCAATCAGGCACGCGTGATGCCGGTGCGTGCCGGGCTGAGCAACTCCTTTGCCTTTGGCGGGCTCAACGCCGTGGTGGCGCTGCGCCGCGCTCCCTGATCTCCCCATGGACCGCACGGGATAGCCCGCGTCAGCGCGGGCTATCGATTAAACCGGCAAGGGCAGCATCTGCTCGCGGCTCGGTGGCGCGATAGCCAGGCCATCGCCTTGCGCCGGATCGATCCAGGTGACCGCCTCGATTTCTGCCCACGGCTGGAACGGGCCGTTCATAAACGGCTATAGGACCACGACTGCATGCGGCCATCCCGATAAGGCATGACGCCATGGAATGGACGTGGATCGGCATCGAACACCAAGGGCAGAAAGTGGCGGTCACCTTCCCACATCGGCAGCTCGGCAAGACGATCCAGTTCGACCCATTCCAGGGTTCCCTCGGCGTTCTCTTGTAGCGGCTCGCCGCGGAAGGCGTCGATGACGAAGATGAAACCCAACCAGTCCTCGCCTTGCTTGCCGAAGCCGGGCCAATTGAGTGTGCCGCGCAAATGCATCGACAGGCACTCGATCCCGGCTTCTTCGAGAATCTCGCGGCGCATGCAGGCGGCAATATCTTCGCCGGGCTCCATCTTGCCGCCCAGGCCGTTGTACTTGCCCAGGTGCTGATCGTCCTGACGCGCATTGCGATGAATCATCAACACTCGGCGGCGGTCCGTGGAGAGCACATAGCCAAGCGTGGCAACAATAGGGGTGTAGGGCATGAGGCTGACGTTATAGCTGCGGTGAACGGATAAAGCGTAGCCGATTCGCCCGGACTTGCGCCGATTGGGCCTTGGCAGCGACCATCGGCAGATGTTTGTTGCAACACCCAGCCATTCGACCTGCCGCGCGCTGTCTTTATCGGCGATGTTCAGTGTGCTTGCCATTCTGGGAGGCTGTTCACAACAAGCCCAGGCGGTGGATAGCAACGAGGTCGTATTCGACAGCCAAAGTTTTCGCACGGTCAGCATCGCTCTCGATCGCCAGCCGCTCAGCCTGCACTGGAAGGATCCAGCGGACGGCCAGGCCTATGGCGATATCGACAGCTTGCGGCAATGGGGCGAGGCGCATGGTCAACGGCTGCTGTTTGCCACCAATGCCGGCATCTACGACCGGCAATTCGCTCCACTGGGCTTATACGTCGAAAATGGTAAAACCCTGGTGCCGTTGAACATGGCACGGGGCAATCCCGCCTCGGGAAATTTTTCATTACTACCGAATGGCGTGTTTGCGGTATACCCCGATGGACATGCGGCGGTACGCACCAGCAACGATTTCAAAGCCGATGGCAAGCCCGTGCAATGGGCGAGCCAGTCAGGCCCGATGCTGCTGATCGATGGGCAGATCAACAACCAATTCGTCGACGACTCGGCCAGCCTGAAATGGCGCAGCGGGGTCTGTGCCAAAACACCTCATGAGGTGGTCTTTGCGGTCAGTGAGGCTCCAGTGAACTTTCATACCTTCGCACGACTGTTTCGCGATCAGATCGGCTGCCGTGACGCGCTCTATCTGGATGGCACCATCTCGCAGTTCTACATCGATGGCGAAGGCTACGCCGGTGCACCGACCTTCATGGTCAAGCCCTATGCCGGCATCTTTGCAGTGTTTGCACAGCCATGAACACCTCACGCCGCCACTGGTTACGTGCGTCGATCAGGTTCGTGTTGTTCTCGCTACTGACTATCGTGCTTGGCGTAGTTGCCACCGCCTGGTTTCTGCTTGCAGGCAGCCGTGCCGAACTCAACGGAGAGCGCCGCCTGTCGGGCTTGCAGGACGGCGTCAGCATCGGCCGCGATGCACTGGGCACCGCGACATTGCAAGGCAAGAGTCGCGACGACATCAGCTTTGCGCTGGGTTATGTGCACGCGCAGGAGCGGTATTTCGCGATGGACTTGATGCGCCGGCTACCCGCGGGCGAACTGGCCGAACTGGTCGGCAAGGCAGCGGTGGATGTCGACCTCAACCACCGTCGGCATCGCCTGCGTGCTACCGCGGCCGCGGCTTACGCCAGTATGTCGGCCGAACAGAAATATCACCTAGACCGCTATCGCGATGGCGTGAATGCCGGCCTGGCCCATTTACGCGTACGCCCGTGGGAATACTTGCTGCTGGGTACGCGACCACAACCGTGGCGCTCCGAAGACAGCCTGTTAGTCGTCGCTGCGATGTACCTCGACCTCCAAGGCGATGGCCGCAACGAAACCGAGCTGCGCATGGCTCAGATGCGCGCCGCGCTGCCCGAGCCCCTGGTCGATTTTCTGCTCGCGCCAGACCCTGACTGGGAGGCGCCTCTCAAAGGCGAGCTGTCCCGGCAGCCGGTCATACCTGGTGCTGACGTATTCGACCTGCGGCACCAGCCACAGGCCCGAATCAACGATGTCGGCGCACTGGCCTCGGCATTGAGCCCGGCCGTGGATGACGCCAGACCCGGCAGCAATAGTTTTGCCGTCGCCGGCAACCTCACCGAAAGCGGTGTGGCGATGCTTGCCAACGACATGCATCTAAGCCTGCGCGTGCCGAACATCTGGTTTCGCGCGCGCCTGCGCTATGCCGATCCGAGCGCCCCCAACGGACAACGCGACGTCAATGGCGTCACCCTGCCCGGCACACCGGCACTGGTGGCGGGCTCGAACGGACAAGTCGCCTGGGGTTTCACCAATAGCTATGGCGACTGGCAGGACTGGGTCCGCATACAACGCGACCATGCCGACCCGAGCCGCTACAAAGTGCCCGAGGGCTGGGCATCGATCGAACTCCACGACGAACAGATCGGCATCAAGGGCGAGCCGGCCCACCGCCTGAAGGTCGAAGACACCCGCTGGGGGCCCATCATGGCGACCGATACCGACGGCACGCCATTGGCGTTGTCCTGGATCGGCGACCTGCCACGCGCCTACGACCTCGACATGATGAAGCTGGAGCACGCCACCAATATCGATGCGGCGCTGGACCTGGCCTCCAGCATGGGCATGCCACCACAAAACCTGCTGGTCGCCGACAGCGCCGGGCATATCGGCTGGACCGTCACCGGCAACAGTTGGCCGTTACGCGCCGGCTTCGATCCGCAGCGCCCCGCCGACTGGTCGCAACCCGGCAGTGGCTGGATCGGCTGGGCCAAGCCGGCGCAATACCCGCGCATTGAAAACCCCGAGGATGGTCGACTATGGACCGCCAATAACCGCACCGTCGATGGTGCCGATCTGGCCCTGCTCGGCAGCGGCGGCTACGACCTTGGCGCCCGCGCGCAACAAATTCGCGACGACCTGCGCGCCGGCAATCGTTTCACGCCCGGAAGCTTGCTTGAGGTGCAGCTCGATCATCGCGCGCTATGGCTCAACCGCTGGCAGCGTTTACTGCAAGACACGCTGACCGGCAGTAACGACCCTGAGCTGCAGCAACTACGTCAACTGACCGCGTCATGGCATGGCCTGGCTGCGGTGGATAGCGTTGATTACCGGCTGGTGCGCGCCTTCCGTACGCAAGTGGTGGAGGCGGTACTGACCCCCTTTGTCGCGCAGATACAGGAAGCCGATGCCGATTTCCGCTGGCCCAAATCCAGCAACCCGGAAGCCGCCGTGTGGATGCTGCTGCGTGACCGCCCCGCGCATCTGCTGGATGCGCACTACGCCAACTGGGACGAGTTGCTGATCGCTGCCGCCCATGACGTCGTGAAGAAGCTGGCATCGCAGCCCGGCGGCCTCGCCGCGCGTACCTGGGGCGAGGTCAATCGCAGTGCGGTGAATCACCCGCTGGCGCGCGCCTTGCCCGGGCCGCTCGCCCGCATACTCAACATGCCTGACGAACCGCTGCCCGGCGATCACAACATGCCGCGTGTGGCCGAGGCCGGCTTTGGCGCCTCCGAACGGTTAGTCGTCATGCCGGGTCGCGAGGCTCAAAGCATCTTGCACATGCCCGGCGGCCAAAGCGATCACCCGTTATCGCCGTTCTACGGCGCCGGTCATGAGGACTGGGTGCACGGCCTGCCGACACCGCTGCTACCCGGGCCGACGCAGTACACCTTGACGTTGCTGCCCACGCCTGAGGCGAACCGATAAATTCAACCTTGTCTTCATGCCGTCGTCACATGACATTGACTTCACTAGTTACAAAGCCCATGCCATCACCCGAAACACGGCCGTCGATGTCCACCGATCGATAGCGACAGCAACGCAACAACCGCCGAATTGAATCTGCCCACGCTGAATCCGTCGATGCATTCGTTGATAGAAGCGACTCCATACGCCAGTCATTCTTCATGAGGACATGCCACGTGAAAAGTCATGCATTAGCCATGCAGCGATGGATTCAAATAGGCGCGCTGACCATTCTCGTCATTGTCGGCAGCGGTCAGGCATTCGCTCAGCAAACAACAGCCTCGCTGGATAGCGCAGTCGCCGTGGCGAGTCGCTGGGCCTTGCAGGCCGATGCCAATCAAGCCGATGCGATGTGGCAGGACAGCGCCGAGACCATGCGAAAAAGCGTCAAGAAGACCGAGTGGAGCCACTACCTTGGCACCCTGCGCAAGCAACTTGGCGTGCTGCAAAGCCGCGACTGGCTGCAACTTGCACGCGTAACCAATCCCAATAACCTGCCCGCCGGCGAATACGTCAATGTGATCTTCGCCACCAAGTACGCGAATGCCTCGACCTTCGAAACGATCTCGCTGGAACAGACTGCCAGTGGGTGGGCACCGATGGGTTATGTCGTGCGCCAGATGCAGGCTCCCACGGCGGCAACGACACCGGCAGCGGCTAAATAAAGACCAAGACCAACATCGCAGCTTGACCGCCTGTTGGTCTTCTCCTCGCTATCGCGACATCAGCCTACCGAAGTCACCAGCAAACGCTCGCATAGCGATTGATACAGCGATGGCAGCTTTTCCAGATCCGCGACCGAGACGCACTCGTCGACTTTGTGAATCGTTGCATTGACCGGGCCCAGCTCGACCACCTCGGCACCAAGCGGCGCGATAAAACGGCCATCTGAGGTGCCACCGCCGGTACTTTGCTCCGGATCGATGCCGCACAACTGACGACAGACCGCGACCACGGCTTCACGCACCACTCCGCCCGGCGGGGTACGAAACGGTGCCCCCGACAACTGCCAGTCCACCTGCCAGTCGAGCCCATGCCTGGTAAGTACGGCCTCGGTCCGCGCCTGCAAATCCTCTGCACGGCTGGCCGTGCCATAGCGGAAATTGAACAGCGCAGTCAGCGCACCGGGAATAACATTATTGGCACCGGTACCCGCATTGAGATTGGATATCTGAAAAGAGGTCGGCGGAAAATCGTCATTACCTTGATCCCAGACCTCCGCCACCAGCTCAGCCAGTGCGGGAGCTACGGCATGAATGGGATTGCGTGCTTTTTCCGGATAAGCCACATGCCCCTGGATACCGCGCACTGTCAACGTGCCTGAGAGCGATCCGCGCCGCCCCACCCGAATCAGGTCGCCCAGCTTTTCCTTGGCAGACGGCTCGCCCACCACGCACCAGTCGATGCGCTCGCCGGTCGCACGAAAATGCTCGGCCACTTTGCGTACGCCATCGATAGCGACACCTTCTTCATCGCTGGTCAACAGCAAACCCACTCGACCCGCGTGATCGGGATGCGCCGCCACAAATTGCTCCAGCGCAATCACCATCGCCGCCACCGAGCCCTTCATGTCCGCCGCACCGCGGCCGTATAGCAGTCCATCGCGCACCACCGGATCGAACGGATCGCTATGCCATGCTTCCGCAGGGCCGGTCGGCACGACGTCGGTATGACCGAGGAACATCAACAGAGGGCCAGCCTTGCCATGAGTTGCCCACAAGTTATCGACTTCACCGTAGCGCAAGTGCTCGGTCGCAAAGCCAACGGCGCGCAGGCGATCGGCCAATAGCACCAGGCAGCCAGCATCTTCAGGCGTCACCGAGCGGCGGCGAATCAGATCGACAGTGAGATCAAATACGGCAGACATGAAACTTCCTTTGAAATCGATGAGCGCTGGCTAGGACTCACCCAGCCAGTACGCGGACACGCGCACTAAGCTGGGGCGAAGGCACGGCGACGCCCGGTTGACGCCAATGCCCCTGGCAAAAGCTGGCATTCGCTTGCTCGCTGGCGGCGACATACAGATAAGCCCGGGCCAAGCGCAGACATTCGACAAGCCCGGCCAGGCGCGCATACCAGGCAGCATTATCACGCTCGATACGCAGATTGCTGCGATAACGCCGCGCGGTCCGCCAAGCATTCATGTCATTTACCGAACAGCTTCTTGAAGCCATTATCGGTAAAGCCAACGCTGATATCGCCATTGGGCTGCACCACAACGGGGCGACGAACCAGCGCGGGATACTCCTTCAACAACAACGTCCACTCCGGATCGCTGCCAGGATTCTTTCGCTGCGGCAGCAAAGTGCGCCAGGTCGTACCGGATTTATTGACCAGCTTCTCCCAACCGCCCAATTGCTGAGCCCATGTTTTCAAGGTCGCCGCCGGCACCGGATTCGCACGGTAGTCGATAAATTCATGCTCGACCTCAAAGCGCTTGAGCCAGTTGCGTGCTTTCTTGCAGGTATCGCAATTGAGCAGGCCGTAGAGGGTGATGGCAGGGGTCATCTTTGATCCTTTTAAATCGTCATTCGTAGCTGCCGAAAACTGCTCCGGCACATCGCTGATTCCATAGCGTATTGTCAGTAAACATTTTCAATGAGCATTCGCTGCGACGGGTTGTACACGCTGGTCGCGCAGCATCCTGACCATAAAGTAAAAAGCAAGCGCCGCAGCAAGATGCTTGCAGGTATGCCCGCTGAAGGCACCCGCGCTGAGCTGGAAGATCAGCTTGTCACCTTGCTCGCACAGAAAGGCCACCGCATAACTGCCCAGCGCCGCAAACAGCCAGCGGCGGCCAGTCCATAGCGAAGGAAACCAGGCCAGGGTCAGCAAGATCAACAGAATGGCCCCGCCCTGTGCGACAAAATAAGGCAGCAGATTGCCGCTGAGCTTCCAGAACCACACGCTGCCGGCACCGAGCAGCGTCAACCCCAGCAATGGCCAGCTCGAACGCCAGCGAAGACGCTCAGCAAGAGTCGCCGCCAGCAACGGCATAAAGACCAAGGTCATTGGCAAGCGATCCCAGACCAGTCGGGTATCGGACGGCGCCCAGTGGTAATAAGCCGAACCGAAAGCCGTCAGCGCCAGGCCCACGAACATCAGCTGATAGGCCTTCCTCGGCGCTTCAGCCATCGGTTGCGCGGCCGGCCGCAACAACACCCAAAGCCCGATCAGGGCGACCCACAGAAAAGCCAGGTTAGAAACCACATCACCGAAATTCGGCAGCCCCAACCAGCTACGCCGATCCGCAAACCCGTGGTACCCCTGTGGCTGAGCCACCGAGGGCAACACAAGGGGAAGCATCGCCAGAATCACCCCGATCGCCAGCAATAAGCGAGCACGCTTCTGAAAGGCTGTTGGCTCGGGCATAAAGGCATCCTTGTGCGAGCTGATGGGGTGCAACGGGGAACGGGGAATGGGGAACGGGGAACGGGGAACGGGGAACGGGGAACGGGGAACGGGGAACGGGGAACGGGGAACGGGGAACGGGGAACGGGGAAGATCGTAAAAGCAGGGGCCTAAAAGCCAAGGGCCAAATCTAAAGAAAAACCAAAAAAGATCAAAAAGAACGGGACGCCACAAGCACGACTCAGCCTTCACGTTCCCCGTTCCCCAGCCCCCGTTCCCCGCTTCAAATTCACTCCGCCCCGCGCAGCAATTCGTTGATCCCGGTCTTGCTGCGGGTCTTCTCATCGACCTGCTTGACGATGATTGCCGCATACAGACTGTGGCTGCCGTCTTTCGCCGGCAGACTGCCCGCCACCACCACGCTGCCTGCGGGCACACGGCCATAGCTGACTTCGCCGGTGGCGCGGTTATAGATGCGGGTGGACTGGCCGAGGAACACGCCCATGCCGATGACGCTACCCTTCTCCACGATCACGCCTTCGACCACTTCGGAGCGTGCACCGATAAAGCAGTTGTCTTCGATGATGGTGGGGTTGGCCTGCAGCGGCTCGAGCACACCGCCAATGCCGACGCCACCCGACAAATGCACACCAGCACCAATCTGCGCACAAGAGCCCACCGTGGCCCAGGTATCGACCATCGTGCCGGCACCGACATAGGCACCGATATTGACGTAGCTCGGCATCAGCACGGCATCTTTGGCGATATGCGCGCCACGGCGCACCAAGGCACCCGGCACCACGCGCGCGCCCAGGGTTTCGATTTCCGTGTCATTGCCATGGGCAAAGCGCAGCGGCACTTTGTCAAAGGCCAGTGCCGCACCACCATCGACCGCGCGGTTGCCGTTAATGCGGAAATACAACAGCACCGCTTTTTTGATCCATTGATTGACCGCCCAGCCGCCTTGACCATCGGGTTCCGCCACACGGCGTTCAGCGGACTCCAACAAGTCGATGACCTGCTCGACGGCGGGACGCAGATGCGTTTCGATTTCTGTCTGAGTCAGCTCGTTGCGACGCTCGAAGGCGTCATTGATCAGGGATTCGATGTTTTGCATGAGGGGGCTACTGGCATGGAAACAAGCTGTCCATCCTAACGGGATTGACCGATTTTCGCCCTCTTCATTTCCTATTCTCGAGGGTTCATTCCCAATCGTTTGAGCAAGGCATGCAGCAAACGATCTTGCTGCTGCGGGCTTAACGGCGTGTCATGCCGATTGGTGACCAGGAAAAAATCCTCGGCCCGCTCACCAAAGGTGGCAATACGCGCGTCATGCACGCGCACCTCGGCTTCGGCCATCGCCTGCGCCACCGCGGCAAGCAATCCAGGGCGATCGGTGCAAACCAGGGCCAACCGGGTACGCTCGCCAGCCACGCTGAAGGCGATCTTGGGCGCCATCTGAAAATGCTTGAGATGGCGCGACATGCTCCGTTTGGCCGGCTGATGCACATGGCCCGACTGCACCAGCGCGCGATGCAAGCGCTGCTTCAGCTCATCGGCCCGTGCGGGGCTGGCAGGTTGCTGGCTGTCTGACTCCAGCAACAAAAAGGTATCCAGCGCCATGCCCGTATGCGAGCTGAGAATACGCGCCTCCATCACCGAAAAATGCAGCCGGTCGAGCATCGCCGTCACCGCGGCAAACAAGCCGTCACGATCATGCACATAGACGAAAAGCTCGGTGGTCCCGCGCACCGACAAGGGCTGCACCTCGACCAGCGGGGCGATTCCCTGCGCCCGCAGGATCGCCGCGGTTTGCCAGGCAATCTGCTCAGGCCGGTGGCGCAAAAAGCTCGACTCGGGGAAATCGGTCCAGATACGCAGGCACGCCGATGCGGCGATACCTTCCGCCTCAAGCAAGATCAACGCCCGTTCGCGGCACTCGCGGACCCGCGTCGAAGCATCGTTGGGTAGGTCTTCTTCGCTGCGCAGGGCGTAGCGGGTAGCCGTATAGAGGTCCGCCAGCAGGCGGTCTTTCCAGGCATTCCACAGTTTCGGGCTGGTGCCGATGATGTCGGCAATCGTCAGTAGGTAAAGCAGGTCGAGCCGTGCCCGATCTCCCACCGTTTCGGCAAAACGATGCACCACCTCGGGGTCGGTAATGTCCTGTCGCTGCGCGGTAGTACTCATCAGCAAATGCCAGCGCACCAGCCAGGTCACTTGCTCAATATCTTCGGCGGGTAAGCCGAGCCGCAGGCAGAAGGCGCGCGCATCCTCTTCTCCCAGCACCGAGTGATCGCCACCACGCCCCTTGGCGATGTCGTGGAACAACGCCGCCAGCAGTAGGACCTCGGGCTTTTCCAGCGTGGGCCAGATCTCGCAGGCGATGGGAAAATCCTGGCGTGCGCCCGGCTCGGCAAAACGCGCCACATTACGCAGCACGCGCAAGGTGTGCTCATCCACCGTATAGACGTGAAAAAGATCGTACTGCATGCGCCCGAAGACTTTGCCGAACGCCGGCAAGATCGCCGCCAGCAAACCGTGCCGATTCATCCGCCACAGGGCTTGTTCGGCGGGTGCGCCAAGCCGCAATAAACGCAGAAAAGCAGCCAGTACCAGCGGATCGTCGGCGAGTGCGCCGTCGAGCAAGGCCGTGGCCTGATGCATGCGCCGCATGGTGTCTGCGGTAAAGCCGACGATGCCGGGCTCGCCCAGGCGCAGGATAAATAGCTCGACCAAGGCGGCAGGGCGCCGCATGAACAGATCGGGATCACGGATGGCCAGGCGTGTGCCGTAACGGACGAAATCCGCGCCTACCGGTTGCGGCTCACTGGGTGGCTCAAGCAGCTCCACAAAGCGTTCGGCAATCTGCACGCCCAGTCGCTCCACCTGACTGGCCGCACGGTAATAGCCCTGCATGAATTGTTCGACGCCGAGATTTTTCTCGTGTTCGTCTTCAAACCCCAACCGCACGGCCAAGGCACGCTGATAGTCGAATAACAGGCGCTCCTCTGCCCGCCCCGCCTCCAGATGCAGCGCAAAGCGATAGCGGCGCAATGTGCGCTCAGCCTGCTCCAACATGATTTGCTCGGCCGGATCGAGCAAGCCTTCGGCCACCATGCCGCTCAAATCATGGGCATGTCCGATCCGGCGGCCTAACCAGCGCAGCGCATCAAGCGTACGCAAGCCGCCGGGGCCATCTTTGATATTGGGCTCAAGGTTGTAGGCGGTATCGTTGTAACGCGCGTGGCGCAGATCACGCTCGGCTAGGCGCGCATCCAGATACGCACGCGGCGGCCACAGCGCCGGGTCATCGACTATCGCGCGCAAGCGGCCATCCAACGCCGGGTCGCCAACCAGACGGCGCGCATCGAGCAGACTGGTGAACACGCTGGCGTCTTTGGCGGCCAGCGCACGGCATTGCGCCGGATCACGCACCGCGTGCCCTACCTTCAGGCCGACATCCCACAAGGTGGCGAAGCATTGTTCCAGGGCACGCAGCCGGGCAGGCTCGGCATGCTCGACCAGGGCCAGCAAATCCACATCCGAATGCGGAAACAACAAGCCACGGCCAAACCCACCGACGGCAAACAACGCCGCCTCGCTGACTTCGCCCAGGCAGGCGGTCCATACGTGCACCACGATGCGCTGCACAGACTCGCCCCGCCGCTGCGCCAAGGCACTGGCATCGACGCCATCGCGAAAAGCCGTGGCCAGGGCTCGATCCACATCGCCCAGCAGCTGCCGCAACGCACGCCGCGCATCGCTGGATACACCCGAGCGCGGCACCACGACCGGTAGCCGGGGCAAGGGTGGCAAGGCGCTGGCGGCAGAAGATGAAGTCATGACGTGAAATTAGCGCCCCTGTTGCGTACGGCCTGTCGCGTACGGCCCGTTTGCATACGGCCTGCCGCCTACGGGAGGAGCTGCAGGAAGAGGTCGCCGGCAACCACCGGCGATCTCTTCACTAGTTTATGCCGGCAAGCCGCTTAGAAATCAGGCATCCGGCCAGGGCGTGAGGATTTCGAAACCGTCATCGGTCACCGCGATGGTGTGCTCCCATTGCGCTGACAGCGAGTGGTCTTTGGTGACCACGGTCCATCCATCGGGCAACTGCTTGGTCTGCGGCTTGCCCGCATTGACCATCGGCTCGATGGTGAAGGTCATGCCCTTTTTCAATTCCAGCCCGGTACCCGACTTACCGTAGTGCAGCACCTGCGGCTCGTCGTGATAGACCTTGCCGATACCGTGCCCGCAATACTCGCGCACCACGGTGAAGCCCGCCGCCTCGGCATGCTTCTGGATGGCCGCGCCGACATCGCCCAGGGTGGCACCCGGGCGCACCGCCTGGATGCCTTGCATCATGGCTTCGTATGTGGTCTCGACCAGACGCTTGGCCAGCACCGAGGGGGTGCCGACGAAGTACATGCGGCTGGTATCGCCGTGCCAGCCGTCCTTAATGACGGTGACGTCGAGATTGATGATGTCGCCATCTTTAAGCACCTTGCCCGGGCTGGGGATGCCGTGGCAGATCACATGATTGACCGAGGTGCACAAGGTCTTGGGGAAGCCGTTGTAGCCGACATTGGCCGGGATCGCCTTTTGCACGTTGACGATGTGCTCGTAGGCCAGGCGATCCAGCTCCTCGGTGGTCACGCCGGGCTTGACGTGATCTTTCAACATGGCCAGCACTTCGGCGGCCAAACGGCCCGCTTCGCGCATGCCCTGGATGTCTTCGGGGGATTTCAGAGTAACTGCCATAAATTCCGCTCAGTGGCGGCATCGGATGCCGGGAATCGAGGGTTGACCTCGGCAACTTGCCGCTATACCGGTGTACCGGCTACAATTTCGGAGTTTTGCCGACCCCTGAGAGCTGTTTTCGCAGTCTCCAAAGGGTCATGCAAAGCGAACGGTGATTGTAACCGCGCCGCGGCATAATCACTTAAGTCCTTGTTTACGAAGCGAAACAAGGCGCTCAACGCCACACACGCATCGGCACCGTCTTCGGGGTGCTGCGGCCTGCCCTCCACTTAAACTGGGCAGCCGTGGTCGAAGCCGGGGATACGTGGAGGTCCCAACCCCCGGATCTATATAAAGATCCACCGCAGGAGTAACACCATGGCACAAGTCACCATGCGCCAAATGCTTGAAGCAGGCGTGCATTTCGGTCACCAGACCCGTTACTGGAACCCGAAAATGGCCCCGTACATCTTCGGTGCGCGCGGCAAGATTCACATCATCAACCTCGAAAAGACCCTGCCGCTGTTCACCGACGCGATGAATTTCCTGTCGGGCCTGGCGCAGAAGCGCGGCACCGTGCTGTTCGTCGGCACCAAGCGCTCGGCTCGTGAGCCGTTGGCCGAAGAAGCCGCACGCGCCGGCATGCCTTTCGTCACCGCCCGCTGGCTCGGCGGCATGCTGACCAACTTCCGCACCGTCAAGCAGTCGGTTGCCCGCTTGAAAGAGCTGGAAGCCGCTGAAACCGACGGCAGCTTCGACAAGCTGGTCAAGCACGAAGTGCTGGCCCGTCGCCGTGAGCGCGAGAAGCTGCACAACTCGCTGGGCGGCATCAAAGACATGAACCGTCTGCCCGACGCGCTTTTCGTGATCGACATCGGCCACGAAGACATCGCCGTGCAGGAAGCCAAGAAGCTCGGCATCCCGGTGATCGCCGTGGTCGACACCAACTACAACCCGGAACTGGTCGATTACGCCATCCCGGGCAATGACGACGCTATTCGCGCGATCCAGCTGTACGCTCGCGCCGCCGCCGACTCGATCCTTGAAGGCAAGGCTGCCGCTCCGGCCGCCGCCCAGGGCGATGCCAACGAATTCGTCGAATTGGACGAAGAAGGCAACCCGGTCGCCAAGGACGAGCGTAAGGCAGCAGCTCCCCGCCGTGGCGCTCCGCCGGCCAAGAAGGGTGCTGGCGCCCCGCGTCGTGACGGTGGTGGCCGTGGTCGCGGCGGCCGCGACGCTTCGTCGTCGGACGCCGAGTAAGCCTTCCCCGCTGCCGTGGCGGTTACCCCGCCACGGCACACAAAGCCTCCGAGGAATACTGAATGAGCACTATTTCCGCACAACTGGTCAAGGAACTGCGCGAGCGGTCCGGCGCCGGCATGATGGAATGCAAGAAAGCGCTGGTCGAAAACAATGGCGATATCGAGATCGCCATGGAATGGCTGCGCAAGTCGGGTCTGGCCAAAGCCGACAAGAAGGCTGACCGCGTTGCCGCCGAAGGCCGCATCGTCACCGCCCAGAGCAGCGGCAAAGCCGTGCTGGTCGAAGTGAACTGCGAAACCGACTTCGTCGCCAAGGACTCGAACTTCCTGACCTATAGCGACAACGTCGCGGTCGTCGCCCTGAGCTCCGGCGCAGCCGACGTCAACGCATTGAAAGCCGCATGGCCCGCGTCGAGACCGACGGCACCATCGGCAGCTACATCCACGGCGGCCGCATCGGCGTGCTGGTTGCGCTCAAGGGCGGCTCCGAAGAGCTGGCCAAGGGCATCGCCATGCACGTGGCCGCGATGAACCCGGCGCACGTCCGCGCTGAAGACGTCCCGGCTGAATTCCTGGCGAAAGAGAAAGAGATCGCGCTGAGCCAGATGACCGACAAGGACAAGGCCAAGCCGGCTGAAATCCTCGAAAAAATCATCGCCGGCAAGATCAACAAGATCGTCTCCGAAGTCACCCTGCTCGGCCAGCCCTACGTGCTTGACACCAATGTCACCGTGGCTGAGGCGCTGAAGAAAGAAGGCGCGGATGTGTTGTCGGTGGCCCGCCTGGCCGTCGGCGAAGGCGTCGAGAAAGTCGAAGAAGATTTTGCTGCAGAAGTCATGAAGCAGGCCGGCCTGGCTTAAGCCAGCCGTGCAAGCCTGACGCAAAAGCCGCGGCGCGAGCCGCGGCTTTTTTTCATGTTCGATCCCCTAAAAGTAAGCACCGTGACGCCGTTGACCGGCATCGCGACGCTACCGTGCAGCCCTTCGGCTGGAGCCAAAGTGTCATGCCACCCCACTGACACCTGTACGTCATCAAATCGAAACTCCCCGCAATCACCCACAGTCGCTACAATGCGCCTGTTTTGCCCCACACAATCCGGAGCCCCAATGAGCAACCAGCCCTTGTACCGTCGTATCCTGCTCAAGCTCTCCGGTGAAGCCCTGATGGGTGAAGCCGACTACGGCATCGACCCGAAAGTGATCGACCGCCTCGCCGACGAAATCATCGAAGTACAACGCGCCGGCGTGCAAATCGGCGTGGTCATCGGCGGTGGCAACATTTTCCGCGGCGCCGGCCTTGCCGCTGCCGGCATGGATCGCGTCACCGGCGACCATATGGGCATGCTGGCCACCGTCATGAACGCCCTGGCCATGCAAGACGCCATCGAGAAGCGCGGCGGCTTTGCTCGCGTCATGAGCGCCATCCAGATCCACGACGTGGCCGAGGACTACATTCGCCGCCGCGCCATCCGTCATATCGAAAAAGGCCGCATCGTGCTGTTTGCCGCCGGCACCGGCAACCCGTTCTTCACCACGGATTCCGCCGCCGCCCTGCGCGCCGTGGAACTGGGCGCCGACCTGCTGCTTAAAGCGACCAAGGTCGATGGCGTATACACCGCCGACCCGGCTCACCATAGCGACGCAACCCGCTACGAACGACTCACGTATGACCAGGTGATCGAGCGCAAGCTGGCCGTGATGGACACCGCCGCCATCGCCCTGTGCCGCGACCACGGCATGCTTATGCGCATCTACGACATGACCGTGCCTGGCAACCTGATGCGCATCATGCATGGGGAAGCCGTGGGTACGGTCGTCGACGCACACTGATCGCAGCACGGGGAACGGGGAACGGGGAACGGGGAACGGCAAGAGCGCGGCCGTTCCGCCCTCGGCGTCAAGAGCGGTACGCAGGTACGCCCCTGGCTCTTTCGGCCCTATTCCGCCACGCGCTGCCCAGTTCCCCGCCGACACCCCCCTGCTATACTCGTCGGCTCGCACGTTTACCGAGTGACATTCATGCTCAATGACATCAAGAACGATGCCCAGACCCGCATGGGTAAGAGCATCGACTCGCTAAAGCACGTCCTGACCCGCATCCGCACTGGCCGCGCCAGCACGGCACTGCTGGACGGTATCAAGGTGCCTTATTACGGCTCCGACATGCCGCTGAATCAGGTCGCGGCGGTCAACCTTGGCGACTCACGCTCAATCATCATCACGCCCTTTGAAAAGAGCATGGTGGGTCCGATCGAGAAGGCCTTGATGGCGTCGGATATCGGCATCACCCCGAACACCGCCGGCGTGGTGATTCGCCTGAACATGCCGCCGCTGACCGAAGAGCGCCGCCGCGAACTGGCCAAGCACGTATCCCACGAAGGCGAAGAAGCAAAAATCGCCATTCGTAACGTGCGCCGCGATGCGTTGCAGCAGGTCAAGGATCTGCTGAAAGAAAAACTGATTACCGAAGACGACGAACGCCGCGCCGATGACGATATCCAGAAGCTCACGGATCGTTTCGTCAAAGAAGTGGACTCTGTCGTCAAGGCCAAGGAAGACGAGTTGATGGCCGTTTAAACGGCGATCGCTGCAACCGATAGCCGATTAACCGTTGCCTGCACGCTTCTTGCGCCCCGCACGGCACGCGTTGCCTCTTCCCTGCCGGGGGGAGGCATTGGATGAGGGGCCCAACTTGCCTCGACCCACACACGGTCAAACCCATGCCCCCTCAGTCCGCCACGCCACCTCGCCATATTGCCATCGTGATGGATGGCAACGGTCGCTGGGCCAAAGCCCGCCATCGACCGCGCAGCTTCGGCCATAACGCCGGCCGCAAAGCGGTGCGTGAGGTGGTCGAGGGCTGCTTGCGCCAGGGCGTGCGGACACTGACGCTATTCGCCTTCTCCAGTGAGAACTGGCAACGCCCGCAGGAGGAGGTCGGCGCGCTGATGGAGTTGTTCATGCGCGCGCTGGACAAGGAGGTCGAAGAGCTACATGACCAAGGCGTGCGCCTACGCTTTGTCGGCGACCTGGGCGCTTTCGATACACCGCTGCATAAACGCATGCTCGCCGCGATGACGCGCACCGCCGGCAACGACAAGCTGCACCTCAACATTGCGGTGAACTACGGCGGCCGCTGGGATATTGTGCAGGCGGCACGTAAAGTGGCCGAGGCGGTAGTCCGCGGGGAGCTGCATATCAACGATATCCACGAGCAGCAGTTGGACCAGGGCATGTGCCTGGCTGAGCTGCCGCCACTGGACTTGTTCATCCGCACCGGCGGTGAATCCCGGGTCAGCAACTTTCTGCTGTGGCAGCTGGCCTATGCTGAGCTGTATTTCACCGAGACCTTGTGGCCGGACTTTGACCAGGCCAGCCTGCAACACGCCATAGAAGATTACGCCCGCCGTGAACGCCGCTACGGGCGCGTCAGCGAACAGGTCAATCAGACCCGATCGACCCCGGGCTGACTTAAGGAATCGCATGCTGCTTCAGCGCACTCTCACCGCCCTACTGCTCGCCCCCCTGGCGATGCTGTTGATTCTGTGGCCGCCCACAGCCGTCTTCGCACCGATCGTCGCAGTGATCTTCCTGGTCGCGCTATGGGAATGGATGCGCCTGTCCGGCCTGCAACAGCAACCGGCCCGCGTCGCCCTGCTAGCCCTGGCAACGGTGCTTTTTGCGCTGACATGGTGGTTGCAGAACAGCGCGCTGACACCTTTGATGCTGGGTATTGGCGTGGCCTGGTGGCTGCTGGCATGCCTGTGGCTGCGGCGCTTTGCCTTCGGCGCCGCCCCTACCCGCGAAAATCTGCAACTCAAGCTGCTCGCAGGCAGCTTTGTGGTACTCCCGGCCTGGGTCGCCGCACTGTCGCTGCATAGCAGCATGCATGGTCACTGGTGGACCTTTCTGGCCATGTTGATCGTTTCCGCGGCCGATATCGGCGCCTATTTCAGCGGCCGTTTCTTCGGCAAGCGCAAGCTGGCGCCGACCATCAGCCCCGGCAAAACCTGGGCCGGCGTCTATGGCGCCTTTGTCGCCGGGGCGTTGGTGGCCCTGGTCGGCGGCTGGCTGCTTGGGGTTCAACAAGGGCAATTGATCGGGCTGGTGCTGCTGTCCATCATCACGGTGATCGCATCCATCGTCGGCGACTTGCTGGAGAGCCTGATGAAACGCCACGCCACCGTGAAGGACTCCGGCACTATCTTTCCCGGTCATGGCGGGCTGTTGGATCGCATGGATAGCGTGTTCGCCGCCTTGCCCATTTTCGCCGCCGGCAAACTGCTGCTCGGCCTATGAACACGGCGACATCCCAGAGCGGGCCGCGCAAAGTCGCCATTTTGGGCGCTACAGGGTCGATCGGCGGCAGCACCCTCGATGTCATTGCACGCCACCCGCAACGCTTCCACGCCAGCGTGCTGACGGCGCATAGCAACGTCGACGCCCTGGCCGAGCTGTGCGTGCTGCATCGCCCCGAACTCGCCATCATTGCCGACCCGGCCCTTGAGCCGCTGTTAGCGCAACGCTTGCGTGCTGCCGGCGTGGCTTGCGAGGTTGCCAGCGGCCACGACGCCATCACCGCGGCTGCCGCCAGTGCGCTATGCGATACCGTCGTTGCCGCCATTGTCGGCGCCGCCGGGCTCGACTCGACCCTGGCCGCGGCCCGCGCCGGCAAGCGCCTGTTGCTGGCGAACAAAGAATCGATCGTGATGGCCGGCAGTCTCTTGCTCGAGGCCTTGGCCAGCGGCGCTGGCGAACTGATTCCGGTGGATTCGGAACATAACGCCATCTTCCAATGCCTGCCTGGCGGCCGCTCTCATCTGCATAAGGGCGGTAGCCTGCAAGCCAGTGGCATCCGGCGGCTGATCCTCACCGCTTCAGGCGGCCCATTTCGCGGCCGCAGCCGAGCCGAACTGGCCGGCATCACCCCGGACCAGGCCTGCAAACATCCCAACTGGAGCATGGGTCGCAAGATCTCCGTCGACTCCGCCACCCTGATGAACAAAGGGCTGGAGGTGATCGAGGCGCATCACCTGTTCAATGCCCCCGCCGACGCCATCGAGGTGCTGGTACATCCGCAAAGCCTGGTTCACTCGCTGGTCGAATACGTCGACGGCTCGGTGCTGGCGCAGCTCGGCAACCCGGATATGCGCACCGCCATTGCCCATGCCCTGAGCTGGCCGGACCGCATCGAGGCAGGCGTCGCCCCTCTGGATCTGGCGGCTAGCGCGCCCCTGGCATTCGAGCCGCCGGACCTGACCACCTTTCGCTGCCTGGCCTTGGCGTTTCAGGCTTTGCGTGCCGGCGGCGACGCCACCGCCATCCTGAACGCGGCCAACGAGGTCGCGGTGGAAGCCTTTCTTGCCGGCGGACTGCCGTTCCTGTCGATTGCCGACGTCGTCGAAAGCGTACTTACGGAACTGCCGTCGCAAGCTGTGGTCGATGTCCAGACCCTTGTTGAACGTGACCGTTTAGCCCGAGAAGCTGCCCGGCGGGTTCTCCGTAACGCTTGCTGATAAGCTTGGACATTCCATTGACACGCCCCAAACGTAGACAAGCGCCCTGATGAATCCCTTTTTCGGCTCAGTATTCTGGTTATTGGTCACGCTAGGCGTGCTGGTGACCTTTCATGAATTCGGTCATTACTGGGTCGCCCGTCGTTGTGGCGTCAAGGTGCTGCGCTTTTCGGTGGGCTTTGGCAAGGCGCTGTGGAAGCGCACCGCCCGCGACGGCACCGAATACCAGATCGCCGCGATTCCGCTGGGCGGCTACGTCAAAATGCTGGATGCGCGCGAGGGCGAGGTCGATCCCGACTTGCACGGGCAGGAGTTCACCGCCAAACCGGTTTGGCAACGTATCGCCATCGTTGCGGCAGGCCCCGTCTTCAACCTGATCTTCAGCATCGCCGCGTTCTGGTTGATGTTCACCCTGGGCAAACCCGACATTGCGCCCATCGTCACCGCTACCCCGCAAAGCATGGCGGCCGAAGCCGGCATCCGTCCGAACGATCGCCTGCTGAGCATCGACGGCAAACCCGTGGTTACCTGGAGCGACTCGCTCGACGTCGTGGCCAACGCCATGCTCGGTCGCGAACCACTGCCCGTCACGGTGCGCGGCAGCGACGGTAACGAACGTCAGCTGGTGCTGCCGCTAAACCAGTTACCCGCAGGTCAGGACATCAGCCAATACCTCGACAAACTGGGCCTGAAACCGGCGCCGCTGGCAGCTGTTGCAGCTACCGTGTTGCCGGGCAAACCCGCTGCCGAGGCCGGCATGCAAGGCGGCGACCGCATTGTCAGCGTGAATGGCCGGGCTGTTGAGAATTACGAAGCATTCCAGAAACTGGTCCCGGATGAAGCGGCCAAATCGCCCAAGCTCAGCGTGGTGATCGAGCGGGCCGGCAAAACGGTGCCCCTCAGCGTCACCGCCCGCAAGGAATCTATCGAAGGCCAGCCGACCGCCTGGATCATCGGTGTCAACTCGCTTAAGCGCGAAACCGCCACCCTGCGCTACGGCCCGATCAAGGCACTGACCGCGTCGCTGCGCACCACCTGGGATGGCGCCGCCTCGATGCTCAACATGATCGGCAAAATGTTGAGCGGCCAGGCGTCGACCAAAAACCTTTCGGGGGTGATCGGCATCGCCCAGGTCGCCAATGCTTCGGCCAGCATGGGGCTGGCCTGGTTTCTGAACTTTCTTGCGATGGTATCGCTCAGTCTGGCGGTGATTAACTTGCTGCCCATCCCTGTCTTGGACGGCGGCCACCTGCTGTATTACCTTATTGAGTTGGTTAAAGGCAGCCCGGTTAGCGAACGCATGATGATGGCCGGGCAATATGTCGGCCTGGCGCTGCTGTTCACGCTGATGGGGTTGGCGTTCTACAACGACATTCATCGCATCCTGCCTTCGTGACGCGAATGAATGTCGAAACATCAGTGCGATGCACTGAGTTGTCACTTACCGCATCCATGTCGGGTGCGTGCTTTTTTTCGGGGCAGGGGAAATCCCAGCTTCATGCTTTGATCGAGGTAGCCATCCTGGCTGCCTCATCGAAATAACCCAACGGATTCGACGATGAAGCGTATCGCCGCCCTGATTTTGCTTGCTTCCCTCTCCGCCAACGCGCTCGCTTTTGAGCCCTTCGTCGCCTCCGATATTCGTATTGAGGGCCTTAGCCGTATCACTGCGGGTACGGTGTTCAACTACTTGCCGGTCAACAAGGGCGACCGCATCACCAACGACGCCGCACAACGAGCCATTCGCGCCCTGTACCAGACCAAGTTCTTCAGCGACGTGGAAATCGATCGTGAAGGCGACATTCTGGTCATCAAGGTCATCGAACGCCCGTCGATCGCCAAGCTCACCCTGCGCGGCAATAAAGACATCAAAGAAGACGATCTGCGCAAGGGCCTGAAAGAAATCGGCTTGAGCGAAGGCGAAACCTTTGACCGCCTGTCACTTGATCGCGTGCAGCAAGAACTGATCCGCCAGTACTACAACCGCGGCAAGTACAACGTCTCGGTCGAGCCGCATCTGACCAATCTCGATCGCAACCGCGTTGCCATCGATATTGAGATTCGCGAAGGCAAGGTCGCCAAGATCAAAGAGATCAACATTGTCGGCAACACCGCGTTTACCGACAAAGAAATCCGCAAGACCTTCGAGTCGAGCACCAGCAACTGGATGTCCTGGTATTCCAAGGACGACCAGTACTCGCGCGAAAAGCTCTCCGGTGACTTGGAAAAGCTGCAGTCCTACTACATGGATCGCGGCTACGCCGACTTTGGCGTCGACTCCACCCAGGTGTCGATCGCGCCGGACAAGCGCGCGATGTATATCGCCGCCAGCGTGAAGGAAGGCGAGATCTACACCGTCTCCGACATCCATCTGCTGGGCGAATTGATCCTGCCTGAAGAGTCGCTGCGCCAGCTGGTGTTCACCAAGAAAGGCGAAACCTTCAACCGCAAGGCGATCGAAGCCAGCTCGGATGCGATCAAGGGCATTTTGTCGAGCATCGGCTACGCCTTCGCCAAGGTCACCCCGGTACCCAAGCTGGACAAAGAAAAGCGTACCGTCGACGTCACTTTCTATATCGAGCCCGGCAAGCGCGTATACGTGCGCCGGGTGATTTTCCAGGGTAATACCCGTACCGAAGACGATGTGATGCGCCGTGAGCTGCGTCAGCTGGAAGGCAGCTGGTATTCGCAGCCGGCTATCGACCGCTCGAAGATTCGCCTGCAGAAACTCGGCTATTTCAAGAAGGTCGACGTTGACAAGAAACTGGTCCCGGGCACCGAAGACCAAGTCGATGTCAGCTACAAGGTGGAGGAGCAATCCGCGGGCAGCCTGATGTTCGGCGTCGGCTATTCGCAGTACTCCGGCATCATCCTGTCGGCCTCAGTGTCGCAGAACAACTTCCTGGGCACGGGTGACAGCTTCACCGTTGGCGCGCAGCGCAGCGATTACTCGACCAGCGTCAGCGCCAGTTATTACAACCCGTATCTGACCGACAACAACATCGGTATCGGCTACAACGCCAGCTTCACCAAGACCGATTTCGGCAATACGAACAGTGACTTCGTCAACTACACCAGCAGCACGACGGCGTTCACCACGTTCCTGAATTTCCCGATCACCGAAACCGACAACATCCGTACCGGCCTCGGCTTGAGCAGCAACAAGATCAAGCTCAGCTACAGCTATGTCGACACGACCACCGGCCTGGTGCAGACGACATCGCAGTCGCCGCAGCAGCTGATCGACTACCAGAATGCGATCGGTCACGAGACCATCCACTCCTGGACCGGTCAGCTCGGCTGGAACCACGATACCCGTAACGGCTACTGGGCACCCACGCGCGGCGGCATCTTGTCGGCCAACGTCAATGTTGCCCTGCCCGGCTCCACCGTGCAGTTCTACAAACTCGACCTGGAAGCCAACCACTACTGGCCGATCGGCCGCGGTTTCGTGCTCTATCTGGATGGCCAGGTCGGCTACGGCCAGACCTACGGCGGGCAGACTTACGACCGCAGCTTTGGCGCTTACACGAAGGGCGCGAACTACGACTTCCCGTTCTGGGAAAACTACTACTCGGGCGGTGTGCGTGACGTTCGCGGCTTCCAGGACAACACCCTGGGTCCGCGCGTCTGCGTAGGCACCAACGCCAATGGCTCGCCCATTCTGCCGAACAAGGACGGCACCTGCAGCGGCAGCATCTACAGCTACGCCCAGCCGATCGGTGGCGCGTTCAAGGTGCTCGGTACGGCGCAAGTCTATCTGCCGCTGCCGTTCCTCAAGGACATCAATACCGCACGCGTGTCCTGGTTCGTCGACGTCGGTAATGTGTACCAGAGCTATTCGACCTTCAAGGCCAGCGAACTGCGTGCCTCGACCGGTCTGTCGCTGCAGTGGCAGGCACCGATCGGTCCGCTGATCATCAACTTCGCCGTGCCGATCCGTTCGAAAGCCGATGACGGCCATTACGAAGAACGCATCCAGTTCACCTTCGGTAGCCAGTTCTAATTGGCGCTGGGCCCGTCTGGGATGAATCAGTCCAGGTGAAGTGAAACAGTGAAGAGAGCGCGGCGTTGCCGCGCTTTCTTTTGTTGCGACCTACCATGGCCAGCAAGGTAAGTGGAGCCAAGTATGAGCGTGAACCAATATACGGTGGCCGAACTCGCCGAGCAGTTCGGCTTTGCTTTCAAGGGCGACGGCGCACGCGTCATCGATGGCGTGGGCACGCTGGCCGGTGCCGGCGCCAGTCAGTTGAGCTTTCTGTCCAACAGTAAGTACACCGCCCAATTGGCCGCAACATCGGCCGGCGTGGTGGTTCTGCGGGAGGAAAACCAGACCGATTGCCCCACTACCGTGCTTATTGCGAACGATCCCTATGTGGCCTACGCAAAAATAGCCGCCTTGTTTGAGCGCCTGCCGGCGGCACCGCATGGCATTCAT
>NZ_JAPDPE010000056.1 GCF_026283955.1 Dyella silvatica
CTGGCATCGGCATGCGTCGCCCAGGCATCGGCCAGGGCATCCAGGCGCGTATCGATATCGCCCAACTCGGCCGCAGCCACCAAACCCAGGTGACGTTCGGGCAAGGCCAGCGATGGATCGCGCGGCAAGGCGCCCAGCCAGTGCAGATCCGCCGGCAAGCTGTCGGCGAGCAATTGCGCGTGGTAGGCGCTGCCAATGCGATTGGCCGCCACACCGTGCACCTGCAAGCCTTCGCGATAACGCGCCAGCCCGGTCGCCAGCGCACCAAAGGTTTGCGCCATGGCCGAGCCATCGATCACCGCCAGCACCGGCAGGCCCAGCCGCTGGGCCAGGTCGGCGCTCGACAGGCTGCCGTCGAACAAACCCATGACGCCTTCGACCAGGATCAAATCGGCCTCAGCAGCGGCGGCGTAAAGACGCGCCCGCACATCGGCCTCGCCAGCCATCCACAGATCCAGTTGGTAGACCGGATGCCGGCTGGCCCGCTGCAAGACCATCGGGTCGAGAAAATCCGGCCCGGTCTTGAACACCCGTACACGCCGCCCTTGCCGGCTATGCCAGCGCGCCAAGGCCGCGGTCACGCTGGTCTTGCCCTGCCCCGAGGCCGGCGCGGAAACCAGCAAGGCGGGACAGTGGTGCATCACAACTCGATGCCCTTCTGTGCCTTGATACCGGCCTCGAACGCATGCTTGACCACGCGCATCTCGGTCACCGTGTCGGCGACTTCAATCAAGCCATCCGGGGCGCCACGGCCGGTAATCACCACATGCTGATTCGGCGGCCGTGTCGCCAGCGCGGCCAGCACCTGCTCCAGCCGCACATACTGTTTGACCAGGGCGATATTCAACTCATCGAGCAACACAAAGTCGTAAGCCGGGTCCGCCAGCATGCGCGCGGCGATATCCCAGGCAGCCTGCGCCGCGGCGATGTCGCGCGCCTTGTCCTGGGTTTCCCAGGTAAAGCCTTCGCCCATCACGTGGTAGTCCAGATCCTCGTCGAAGCGGCGGAAAAAAGCCTCTTCACCGGTCGAGAAACTGCCCTTGATGAATTGCACCACGCCACAGTGAAAACCATGGCCCAGCGAACGCGCCAGCATGCCGAAGCCGGATGAACTCTTGCCTTTGCCATTGCCGGTATTGACCACCAGCACGCCACGCTCGATCGTCGCACGGGCGATCTTGCGGTCGACCAGCTCCTTCTTGCGCTGCATGCGCTCGCGGTGGCGCTCCTCGGCAGTCATCTCTTCGCGCTTGCGCTCGTCACTCATCACTCGATCCTGCTTCAGCTATTAGGGGTTTACAGCTAGTGGCTCAACCTGCCGGCGCCATCAGGCGCCGGACGGGCGCCCCGCCAGCCGCGATGAAGTCGCCCAGGCGAACAACCCGTGCCCGGCCAGGGCCACCGCGATATAGCTCAGCGTGGTGCGCACAAACAACGGCCCCCACTGCCATAACCGCGCGACATACTCGCTGAAATGCGGCGCGGCGTAACGACCGCCGAACCAGTAGAACGCGCCGTTGGAAATCGCAAACGACAAGCTGGCCGCCAACAAGGCCACCCCAAACGCACCGATCAGCGAGCCGGCGCTGCCCTGCAAATAAGCCGCGTACTGCCGGCCGCCGTACCACAGCACCGCATAAGCCGGCAGCAAAAAGCTATAGGCCACGGTAACGCAGAAATCGCTGACGCCGGCATAGCTGATCGAAACCCAATCCAGCACCACCGCCAGCGCCATGAACAGCCCAAACAACGCATGCCGCCGCAAGTACAGGCCGCCAAGAAAGAACACCGCCATCGACGCGTCTGGCAAATGCAGCACATCGCCAAAGTGCTTGAAGCGGGTAGCAAGCATCACTACCAGCAATGCAACAAACACGGTGACGGCACTGGAACGGGACAATGGTTTCATCGCATGGATCTCATGAGGGTGTGACTTGTACGGCCTGACGTTGCACATGCTGGCGCAGGCGGCTTAACGCCGCTTACTGGCCAGGCTGATAACGCACGGTCAACATGTAATTACGCCCCATCTGGTTGAAATAGGCCGCGGTTTCGTAGTGCTTGTTGAACACGTTGTTGGCGCTCAACTGTAGCCGCCAATCCTTCTGGAACGCATAGGTCATGCGCAAATCGGTAAGCGCATAGCCGCCCAGGCGATAGCTGTTGTCGAGATTGTCGTAACGATGACCGGCCACATACACGCTGCCGCCAAAGCTCAGGTCACCGATATGCCGATCGGCATCGATACGGGCGCTTTCTTTCGCCCGGCGCGGCAAGACATTGTTGTGATACAGGCCGCTGGTGTCGTTAAGCGGATCCAGCCAGGTGGCCGTACCACTCAAGCTCCAGTCGGCAATCGTCGTATTCGCCGTGGCCTCGACACCGCGAATAAGCGCGCGGTCGATATTGTTGGCCGAGCCATACGGATACAACGGCAGATTCGGCCTGTCGTCATAGGCGATCAAATCCTTGATCTTGGTCTGGAACGCATTGAGCGACCAGCCACCCCAGCTGTGCGTGCCGCGCAGGCCCAATTCGAAACTACGCGAGGTTTCCGGACGCAGCGTCGGCTTGCCGTAGAACGGGTAGTAAAGTTCGTTGAAGGTCGGCGCCTTGAAAGCGGTGCCGTAGCTGGCGGTCAGGCGCAGTTCCTGCGTGAAGTCCCAACCCCACAGCAAGCTGCCGGTGTTCTTGCCGCCAAACTGGCTGTTGTCGTCGCGGCGCACACTGGCCTGCAACGACTGGCTGCCGAACGTCTGCTGCCATTGCGCGAACAAACCACGGGTCACCCGGTGATCGACCGGGTAGATGGTATTGCTCTGCACCTTGTCGCGCTGCACATCAAAGCCAAGGCTGTACAGGCCGCCACCGGCGCTGATATCGGCCTGCAACGAGCCCATGTTACGGCGGGTGTTGAAGGTGCTGGCGTAGACGTTGTTGAGATAGCTGTCGTTGAGATCGATGCTTTGCCCGAGGCTCAAGGTCAGCGTAACTGCCTTGATCGGCTTGTAATGCACGCGGGTGCCGGCCACTTGCGATACGACGTCGGAGCTATTGCTGGTGGTGCCGTCGTATTTGTTGTGTCCCTCGGCGCGGAAAATGCGCGCATCGGCATCCCATTCGTCGCTGAAACGATAGCCGCCTTGCAGTGACAGCGAATTATTGCGGTAGCCATCGCGATCCGGCTCATAGGTGAAGCAACCGGCACCATTCGGAAATGGCTTGCCACGGCAGGCGTTGATGCCCTGGGTCTGGTCGTGCGATGCCTCCAGCGAGTACCAGCCCTGCCCCGAGCGACCAGCCAGGCCGGCCGAGCCGTGCAAGCTGTCGTAGCTGCCCACGCCAAAGCTGAAGTTAGGTACGAAAGACCCAGCCGGACGACGGGTAAAGATCTGGATCACACCACCGATAGCCTCCGAGCCATAAAGGCTGGAGAACGGCCCGCGCACGATTTCAATGCGCTCGATCTGCTCCACCGGAATGTCCTGGATGGACGGCAGGCCGAGGGTGGCCGAACCAATCTTGACGCCATCGACCAGCACCAGCACATGGTCCGATTCGGTGCCGCGCAGGAACATGGTCGTGGCCTTGCCGATGCCGCCGTTATTGGCAATCGACATGCCCGGCGTGCCGCGCAGCAAATCCTGCACCGACTGCGGCTGCAAACGCTCGATATCCGCGCGGTCGATCACCGTGATAGCGGCCAGCGTGCTCGCCTGCGTCTGATCGGTACGCGTCGCGGTCACGACGACACTATTGAGGTCGCTGGTACTGTCCGGTGCCCCGCTATCGGCGGCAAAGGCAGGGGTGAACACGGACAACAACGCCACCGCCAACACGGATCGGCGGACCAACAAAACTTGAGAATGCACAGCAACGCTCCTGGGCCGCGCCTACCCGCGCGGTATCGTGGTATTGGGACACACGGAAGAAAGCGTGGCGCCGACGTGCAATACGCGACCCCATGACATTGCCCGCCGCATGTCTGGTTATGCCTATAAGGCCGGTCTCCGGGCTTGCGAGCGAAGGCACCCAGGCCTTCCGAATCAGCGCCTTCCCACGCTTACGCGCAGTGGCTTTGTACCGATCCTGTGCTCGCCTACCGTTGCGGGGGCAGCTCCGGACTGGGTGTGCCATGACCTGGCACGACCGCACCGGATTCCCGTTTCAACCGCCGATACAGCATCGGCGGTCACCTCAGGCTGGGCGGATATTAGCAGTTTGGCGCCCTCTCGTTGACGGCCCCGCCTGGTTTCAATAGCTTGGCCGTGGGGAAAGATCAGGTGATCACATGTAGCACGCTTTGTTCCGGCCATCGGAATCGGGGAGAGACTTGATGAGCAAACGACTCAAGCGCCGCAAGGCGCCTGTCCGGTGCATGTTCCTGACCGGATCCTGCCTGCTGTTCGCTGCCGGCAGCGGCCTGGCCCAGACCGCACCCGGCGAGCAGCCGCCGCCATCGACCAGCAACGCCAAGCAATTGCAGTCGGTGGTGGTCACCGGCACCCGTGCCAGCAACCGCACCGTGGCCGAATCGCTGTCGCCGATCGATGTGCTCAGCGCCGCCGACCTGCAAAGCAGCGGCAATACTGATCTGGCCAGTGCACTAGGGCGCCTGCTGCCCTCGCTGGATTTTCCGCGGCCCGCCATCAACGACGGCAACGACGCGCTGCGCCCAGCCACTCTGCGCGGGCTGTCGCCCGACCAGGTCTTGGTACTGGTCGATGGCAAGCGTTATCACACCAGCTCCCTGGTCAACTACAACCCCTCGGTAGGCCGCGGCTCGGCACCGGTGGATCTGAACTCGATCCCGCTCGCCGCCATCGACCATATCGAAGTGCTGCGCGACGGCGCGGCCGCGCAGTACGGCTCCGACGCCATCGCCGGAGTCATCAATATCGTGCTCAAACATGGCGGCAAAGGCGGCCAAATCACCGCTTCGGGCGGTGTCATGGACAAGGGCGACGGCGCCCAGAACGGTGTCGAGGCCTCGCTTGGCGTGCCGCTGGGCAAGGATGGCTCGCTGGGCTGGTGGCGTATCGCGCTCAACTACCAAAGCGCGATGAAAACCAACCGTGCCGAATACGGCCTGCAAGACCCGGCCAGCAATGGCGGCGTGGAATACCAGCGCTACGGCGACCCCGGCGTCAAGACTTATCAGGCGCTGACCAATTTCGATTTCGTGCTGGCCTCCAACGTGGATCTTTACGGCTACATCAACATGAGCCGCCGCCACGTCGACTCCAACGGCTACTACCGCACCGCCGGTTCAAATCGCAACGTGCCGGCAATTTATCCAGACGGCTATTTGCCACATATCGTCAACGACACCAACGATATGTCTGCCGTACTCGGCATCAAAGGCATTACCGACGGCGGCTGGCATTGGGATGTGTCGGGCAATTACGGCATCAACCGGCTCAATTTCAATGTGCGCAACAGCCTCAACGTCGCCCTCTACAATACGCTCGGCTATACGCCTACCGAGTTTCATGTCGGCAGATTCCGTACCACCCAAAGCGTGTTCAACCTGGATGTCAGCAAAGAAGTGGAAGGCTGGCTGCCCAACCCGCTGAATATTGCGTTTGGCGCGGAATACCGGCGCGATGGCTACGACATTTATCCGGGCGACCCCAGCTCTTATTACGGCGATCCCGCCGGTGCATTTCCAACCGGCTCGCAGGTCTATCCCGGCCTGACACCGCAGGTCAGCGGCGACTTCAGCCGCCATAGCAAGGCCGCCTATCTCGACCTCGAAACCGACCTGAGCAGCAAGCTATCGGTGGGCGTGGCCGGACGTTACGAGAACTACAGCGATGCGGGCTCCACGCGCTCCGGCAAGCTGTCTGCGCGTTATCAGTTCACCGATACATTTGCGCTGCGCGCCACCGCATCCAATGGTTTCCGCGCGCCGTCGCTGGCACAGCAAAACTATGAGTCGGTGGTATCGATCATTCAAAACCAGCAATTGGTACAGGTCGGTACCTATCGCACCTCGTCGCCCGAAGCCATGGCGCTGGGCTCCAAGCAGCTGACCCCGGAGAAGTCGAGCAACTACAGCATCGGTGCGGTATGGCAACCGACCAACGACTTCAGCGCCGTGCTTGATCTGTACCAGATCCGCATCTGGCATCAGATTCTCTACTCCGACCAGATCGACCTGATCGACAACCCGGCCCTGCTGGCCTACTTCAACTCGGTCGTGCCCAATACCCAGGTCAGCGCGGCGCAATACTTTGCCAATGCCGCCACCACCCGCACTCGCGGCGCCGACCTGGTCGGCAATTACCGAATGGATCTGGGCGATTACGGCGGCCTGCGCCTGAATATCGGCGCCAACTACAACCACACCAAGGTACTCAGCGTTATCGCACCGCCATCGCAGCTGACCGACCATGTGCCGGGCATCCAGCTGTTTGGCCGCTCCAGCCAGGGCATTCTCACTTCGGCCACCCCGCGCACCAAATACATGCTCGGTGGCGATTGGCTGTACCAGGGCTTTGACCTGCACGCCAACCTCACTCGTTACGGCGCCATCGAACGCCTGGGCGACACGCCGGCTGGCGACCAGAGCTTCTCGGCCCGCTGGCTGCTGGACATGTCACTCAACTACAAACTACAAAATTGGTCATTTACGGTGGGCGGTGACAACATCACCAACCAGTATCCGACTCGCGTCACGCCCAACAATGCCTACGACTACTACAACGGCGAGATTCCTTATTCGCCGCTGTCACCGTTCGGCTTCAATGGACGCTACTGGTACGCCAAGGTGACCTATCGCTGGTAAGCCATCAACAAACAGCCCGGCCTTGCGCCGGGTTGTTTGCATGGCCGGATAGCCTATTTAAACCAGGCTTGGCCGCTGCAAATCGCATCGATGCCGCGAGGGCGCGGCAGCGAGCTTTTGCACCAGCTCATGGCGAGCGGCCGCGCCGCCCTGGCGTAGGTGCTCAAGCTCCGCCGCCGTCAGCAGCGTGATCGATACCATCCGCACCGCTGACAACGGCATGTCGTCGATGATGGCCGGAAAATCCGGATCAGGCGCGCCCAGCAGAATGCCCAGGCTATCGTCCGCCGTCGCGAAGCGTGCCGGCAGCTGCGCCGCCAGCGCGTGCGATTGGCTAAAGCCTGGAAGCTCTACCGATAGCGAATCGTAGCGCTCAAGCCTTGCGGTGATACCGCCCGCTTCCGCCACCATCTCGCCGACATGATGAAGCAGTTCAAAGGCCCAGCTTTCCTTGATCCGGCCGACGTCGCCCTTGTCGCCGGCAAACGATGCCGGTATATCGGCGGTCTCCAGGAATAGCTCCATCTCAAAACCATTGCCCATGCCTGCAACACCGTCGAACGGATCTGACATGCCATCGGTGGCGAGAATGATCGATGAGCCACGACGAATCACCCGGTAGGCCTGACGCGTGGTCGGCCAAGAAGGCCCACCGGTGAAACTCGGGCTGATCAGGTGGGCCAACAGATCCGGCTCGACCGCACCGATCGAGGCCCAATAGCGGTCAAGCCGCTGATGCGACATCTGGGCGGCGGAGGCGGCGGTGCCGGTCGAAGGCTGCTCGCTTGGCGTCGATGTACCGGCACCGAATAACTTCTTTAATGTATCGAACGGCCCCATGTCCTCTCCTTGATGTGATGTCTAACGCAAGCCAGTGCGTCGCGTGCGATCGGTCTTGTATCTATCGGCGATGGGAAAACCTGATGCTTCCCTACGATGCGGTTAGCCAAACCGCTCGACCATGAAGTCGATGAAATTACGCAGCTTGGCGGTGGGCCTGCGATCCGCATGGTGCACGATAAACAGCGGCCGCGAGGGCAGTTCGTAGTCCGCCAGAATTCTGACCAGGCGGCCAGAAGCCACTTCGTCCGCGAGCAGCAGCTCCGGCTGCATGATGATGCCCAGCCCAGCCATCGCGGCCGTCTTGAGTGCCTGTCCATGGTTGACGATCAGTTGTCCGTCGACGCGCACGTCATGCATGGGGTGCCCGCGCGCGCCAGGTATTCGGGCGAAGCACATAGCCACATGTGATAGGGCTTGAGCGGTCGCGCCATAAGCTCCGAATCGACCAGCGGGCCAATCCGTATCGACGCGTCATAACCTTCTTCCACCAAATCCACCGGCCGTTCGTAGTGACGGTCGGCAAGTGTCAGGTCGATCTTGACGTCGGGATAACGGCGCAAATAATCCGCTACGGCGACGGCCAACTGCTGGCTGCCGAACGACACCGGCGCATGAATCTTTAAAAGCCCCCGGGGTGATGTGCGTATGTCTTCGGCGCAGGCATCGGCATCGCGCAAGTCATCCAGTAGTTGTTTGGCCCGTTCGTAGTAAAGACGCCCTAGCTCGGTCAACGATTGTTGCCGGGTGGTGCGGCTCAGCACTTTCGCCCCCAGCCGCTGCTCGATCTCGCGGATGTGCTTGCCGACCATGGTCGCCGACATGCCGCATTCGGTCGCCGCATCGGTAAAGCTGCCTTTGTCCACCACGCAGACAAAAACCGACAGACTCTTAAAACGATCAAGCATTGCGCACCCACCGTTGCGAGTTCCCGAACTGGACACGAGTTTATCCGCGCCCCTCGCGTAAACATACTTATCGACAGCAGCGGCCGGCCACATGTTGACGAAGCACCTGACGCGTGTATGAAGCATCACGCTCAGCTGCCCACGGCTGCGCGGATCTCGTCACGCCGTAGACAACATCGTCGCAGAGGCGCTTAGCCAAAGCCCGGATGAGTCTTGGCCACCCCACAGGAGCCACCATGTTTCTCATCAACTCCAGCTACATCACCGAGCTGTCTCAGGTCGAGCCACACCGCAAAGCCCACGGTGAATGGGTAGCCAAATACATCGAGGAAGGTACGTTTCTGTTTGCCGGACCCAAGCGCAGCAAACAGGGCGGCATCATTGTGGCGAAACGTATCGAGAAAGCCCGGCTGCTGCAGATATTGTCCGAAGACTCGTATGTAAGCGCCGATGTCGTCGAAAACCAGATCGTCGATTTCGATGCAGTCTTCACGCGCCCCGAGCTGGTACTGCTGGCGTCGCTCTAAGCCAAGCTACCTTACGCGCCGTAGTTAATCCGAAAGGGCTTTTTGTATTCTGGCTTTGCGCTCGATACGCTCGGGCGTCTCGTTGGCCATAGCCTTTCGTGCGCGCTGGACCGCGGCCATATCGTAGGAGCAGCCGAGAAGGTAGGCATCGCTATCCTCGCTCGACATCGCATGCACGGTCTTGTCGCCGTCCTTCTTCACATAATCAAGCCCACCCGCTTCGTCCAGCGCCTTGCTCAGTTGTAGCCGCTGGGCTACTTGGCGAATATCGGCCTTGGGATTATTGCTGACACTGCGCAGATAGAAGCTGGCACGGTCGATCATCAGCACGACATCCGAGTGCAAACCTTCCATCGAGATGGAAGGTTCGATAGTCCATGCCGTTCCGCCCCAGGGTGCAAACTTCTCGGCCGTCGAGAAGTCCAGCGCCTGTCGGTCAACCAGCTCGTTGAAACGCGCAACCTCCTGCATCGACGCCTGACAGCGCACCAGACGTTCGATCGATACATGCTGATCGTTGGTATCCGCCGCCCATGTCGCAAACGATGCACAAACCACGGCAAGGCATGCCAGCTTGGGTAAATGCGCTTTCATACGAGCCTGCCCTTACTTGAATACGCAATCGGTCAGTGGGATATAGGCCGAACCCGAAGCAAAGCCAACCACGCAGACCGCCTGGAAAGCCGAACCCACGGCCAGCGCCTTCATTTTGGCGCCCTCTTTTTCGTCAGCCGGGGTGATCCGGGCGAGTTCGTCGTCGGACTGCGCCGAGCCTGCCGACATCAAGGCATCGCCAGTGAGGCTTTCGGATTGGTTGAGTACCACGCCTGAAACAAGAATCTCTTGCTCATATTCAGGCATATCCGAGGTGGAGGAACCTTTATCAGTAAAACTCTTGTAGAGCGTGGATAAGTCCATCGCCTTGGGCTTTGCGATGCCGGCGGCTACGCTTGCGCTAGCACTGAACAGTAGTAACGCAACGAACACGATGCCTTTCATAAATCTCCTTGAGTGTGTCTGCCTATAACCTGCCATCTGGCAAGGGCGTGGTTTTTCTTGTCGCCATGCTCACCCTGCATGCCGATCGTTTGCATCGACTTAGGCATGACGATTAAAACACCCCCGACATCGCGTGGGTCGGCATGCACAGGTGTGGCGGATCATTGCATAGGGCCTGCGCAGCTTCCAGCCAGTCCGTCACAGGCCGATGGTGGCAGGAAAATGCAACGCGGAATCATCAAGCGTACTGCTATCGGCGTATGCGCCGTGAAGGTGCTCGCCGCAACAAGCCCATCGTGCGTATCCACGCGCTAGAGTGTCGTGGTCACTTCAGCTTATTGCCGGCGTCTTGTGCGATGCGCACATCGTGGTTTTTCAGATTGCCCCGGGCTGTCGGCATTTTATCGTCTTTTCGACACCTTGAGGAGTCTGCTTTTTTTTCGCAAATCCCGCTAAAACGCAGCCTTGCCCATAAGCTCCGGAGTCCCACGATGGCCCAGAAAGCGTCGAATCCACTACCTGAGTTCAAGAGCGAGGAAAGCCGGGCGCGATACATGGCCGCCTATAACGCCGCGCTTGCCGACTGGCCCGTTCCCTACCAAGCGTTCGATATTTCTACGCGGCTGGGCTCGACCCATGTCATCGCCAGCGGCTCGCCAGAAGCGCCGCCGCTGGTGCTGCTGCACAGTTTTGCGGCAAGCGCCATGGCCTGGCGCCTGAATATCGCCGGCCTCAGCGCTCACTTCCGGACCTTTGCGGTCGATGTCATCGGTCAGCCGGGCAAAAGCTTGGCGCTCCAGCGCCCGCGCAATCGGCAGCAACTCGCCGATTGGATGGCCCAAGTGCTCGACGGCCTGGGTGTCCAGCGCAGCTCGATCGTCGGCTGCTCCTACGGAGGCTTTTTAGCCCTGAATCAAGCATCGCTGACGCCGGAACGCGTCGATCGGATCGTGCTGATCAGCCCGGTAGGCGGCTTTGCTTCTCAGTACTGGAAGCTGACCTATCTGCTGCGGGTCAAACAACCCGTACTCAAGCTCGTGCACCGTTTCATCGGCAGCCGGCGCAGGCCCAAGCCGGCTGATTCGCAACAAAAGCAAGCCGCGTCATGGATCCCTCCCCTGGATGCCAAGTGGGGCGCCCTGATGGCGATGACGATGTTCGAGCGGCCCAAGATCAGCGTTACCAAGGCGCCAGCGTTTAGCGGTGCGGAGCTGCGGGCGATTCGCGCGCCAACGCTATTACTCATCGGAGAGCAAGAGCGGCTCTACCAGCCGCAGGCCGCCCTCAAGCAGGCCCAAGCACGGATGCCGGGACTACACGTCGCCCTGGTGCCAAATGCCGACCACATCGCCGCCATGGCGCAACCCGACGCTGTCAACCAGCGGATCATCCAGTTTTTGCAGTAGCGGCGGTGGCTAGCAACATGAACGTAGTGGATGACGGTCAAGCGCTTTGCGCCCGGCGCCTATGACGGATCGCACTGCCCACCCGGACGCACAAAAGCGTGGCGAATGCGATGGCCAGCACTTGGAACACGATGGAAGGATGCACCCCGGTCAGCGGCCAGAACGCCATCCCAAGCATCATCAAGCCGAAAAGAGACCCGGCAAAGAGCGCCAGCCACTTTGCCACCCGTGTTGAAAAAGCCACGGCAATCAAGGGGGCCCCTATCAACACACAGCAGGCAGAGAAGAAATAGCTCGTCAGTCGACCGCTATCCGGCGATATGACCGCTCGAGTGAGTATGCCGATCGTACCGACACCCATCACGAACAGTAAGGCGCCCAAAAGGAATGAGATTGCCCTGGCAAACGTGCACAGCATTCTTGGCACCTAAGGCTTGATAAACCCCGCACCCGGGAGATAGCGATGGATGCTCAAGCTTCGCTGACAAACCGTCAACCCGTCCCGATCCGATATCCATGTTGAATCAGGACGGATAGCTGGCGCCGATATTTCCATCTCAGCGGCGAAAAGAACCGCTCTGCCCATCCCCTCAAAGCCGCTGCTCAAAACTTGAAATCAAGCCGTGCGTAGTAATAGCCGCCATTCACGCCAAACGGCAGGGTCTCCCAACCGTAGACAAAACCCAATTGCGGAAAGGGTGCGCCCTTCTTCGGATCCCATTTGTCCGGGTAGGTGTCGAATACATTGTCCGCACCTACCGTCAGCTTGATGCGGTCTGAGAAGCGGTAACCCATCGCGATGTCTGCCAGCCACTTGCCGTGCCAGGTTTGTATGATCCCCGGCGTAAACCCCTGTCCGCTGACCGGACCGAAGTAATTGCCTCGCAGGGTGAAGTCCCACGGCCCGGTGCGATATACGCCTTGCAGTACATCGTGTACGCGCGGCTGGCCTTGCTCGATCAGCGTCACCTGGGTGTCGTCAAACAATTTATCCGGCGGCAAGATGGCCGATGGCGACTTGCGTTTGGTGACCTCGGTTTTGTTGTAGTTGAGCAGCGCGGTGAGATCGAGCGTGGCGTTATTGGCGAAGTGAAAACCTTTCTCGACGACGACGTCGACACCTTGCGTCTTGGTATTGATCGCATTGGTGAAGAACAACACCTGCCCTACCCCGAACGGCGCCAGAATCGCGCGAATCGGGCAATTGGCATTGTTGCTGGCACAGGGGTTGCCGTCGCTACCGACGTTTTCCGGCACGATATTGCTGGAGAAAATAATCCGGTTCTTGATGTCGATACGAAACAAATCCACGGTCAGCGTGAAGTCGTTACCAGGCTTGTAGACCACGCCCAAGGTGCCGCTGCGCGAGGTTTCCTGTTTCAACGGCGGAATGCCAAAGGCATGCGTCACCGGGCTGTCTTGTCGCGCGGTCAGCGTGTCCGTCAGCTTGCCGCTGGGGTCGAGATTGGTTGACCGCTGGCTGTAGAACAGTTGCTGCACACCCGGTGCGCGAAAGCCGGTGGCCAACGTACCGCGCACGGCGAACTCGTCGGTGGCGTCGAAGCGTGCCGACAGTTTGCCGGTGGTCGTGCTGCCAAAGTCGGAGTAGTGCTCATAGCGAACGGCGGCGCCCAGCAGCAGCCGCTGAGTCATCTGCGACTCCGCATCGAGGTAAAGCGCGATATTGCTGCGGCCTTTGTTGACCGCCTCGGTCGGTGAAAAGCCAGGAAAGCCCTGAATACCCGGCTGCGCGATGTCACCGGTCTGGCCGACGATCGGAATGCCACGGTCATTGCTGCGGCCGTAGGTGTACGACACCGGGTCGCCCGGCAAGATTTGATAGCTGTCGCGCCGCCACTCAAAGCCGGTAGCGAAATTCAACGCATCCTGGCCGACACCCCAATCGATCGGGCCGCGCAGATCAAAGTTGAAGGTGGTTTCGTTCAGTCGCAGCGTGCCGGTGTTCGCCGACGTCGGCGAGTCCGCATAAATGCCGGCAGCCGGGTTGGATGGATCGCGCGGTTCGTACCACCAGCTCACATTCGCCGATTGGCGCTCGTTGAACGCGAACTGGCTGCGACCGTGGTTAAGTGAAATATCGTAGTCCCACTGGCCGCCCAGCGGCCCACGATAACCCACGGCAAGTGAGGCATCCTTGACGTTGGTGGAAATGTTCGGCAAGAAGCCATTCGGATACAACGCTGGGATCGTGCGGTTGTCACCGGCGGAGCGGAAGAAGCCAAAAGAGTTGCCCTTGCGCTGTGAAATACCACCAAACCAGTACAACTCGCCTTGGGCGATCGGCAGTCCACCGTTGAGCCAGAAATAGGCATCCTTGGTATCGGCATCACCCAGCCGCTGGGTGACCCGAGGCGGGTTCGCCCGCAACGAGTCGACGCCTGCACGGTTGGTCGGGTCGCGATGCCGATACTCCGCGCTCAGATCGAGGTAGCCATCTTTACCGATACGCAAACCGGTGTTGATGTCACCCTGCCGGGTGAAGCCGTCACCTTGATAAGTCTTGCCGCCATTCAACGACACGTTGGTCTCGCCGACCTGTTTCTTCAGCACGATATTGATCACGCCGGAGATCGCGTCCGAGCCATACTGTGCGGCGGCACCGTCGCGCAGTACTTCGATACGCTCGATCGCCGAGATCGGGATCGCATTGATATCGGTGCCGGCGGAACCACGACCGATGGTTTGCTGCACATTGACCAGGGCCTGCTGATGCCGACGCTTGCCATTGACCAGCACCAGCACTTGGTCCGGTCCCAGCCCGCGCAAGGTCGCCGGACGGATGGTGTCGGTACCGTCGCTGACAAAGGTACGCGAGAAATTGAAGCTGGGCTCGAGCATCTGCAGCGCCTGGCCCACTTCGACCACACCGGCATTTTCCAGCTGCTCGCGACCGATTACATCGACCGGCGCAGCCGTCTCTGCCGCCGTACGATCCTTGGCGCGCGAACCAATCACTTGCACGCCCTCGAGCGTCTTGGCTTTTTGCTGGTCCAGCGGCGCTGCCGCCTGCTGAGCGCAGACCGGCAAGGCGAGAAGAAGTAACCCCAGGCTCGCCGTCCCCAACGACAAGCATGACCAACCACGCCCTTGCGGACGCGCCAAATAGCAATCTGACATTAGCCTCTCCCATTCAACCGCTCGACAACGGCGCCATCGGACAACCGCACGATTCGCCACCTCCGCCGTCTCCCCACGCCGGATGCGGTCATCTCAGCACGAGCTATGTCAACGACTTGTAAGTAGGAGCAGCAGCACTGCACAAAACGGGCTAAAGAGGCACAGACTGTGAGCCACTACACAGCTGCGATAAAAAAACCGTTGCCGCAAGCCTGGCGACTGGCATGCGCACTGCCGCTGCCCCTCCGTCAGCGCCAGAGGTTACTTTTATCGCCCGGTAACGAACGAACCCCGCCTGAGCGGGGTTCGTTACGATCGATGCCATCTGCAGTGTCTGCTGCGATGAGTTCTCGCAGCGCTTCAACGCCTACCCTTTATGAAACACCAGATGTCCGCCGCTGAGATCCACAGACACGGTATCGCCGGGCAGGAATTTGCCTTCGAGCAACTCCTTGGCCAGTGGATTTTCCAGTTGCTGCTGGATCGCCCGCTTCAACGGACGCGCGCCGTAAACCGGGTCGAAACCGACATTGCTCAGCAAATCCAGCGCCGCATCGCTGATCGTCAGCTGTAACTGACGCTCGCCCAGGCGTTTCTCCAGATAGCTCAACTGGAACTTCGCGATGGCGCGAATCTGGGCTTTACCCAACGGGCGGAAGACCACCAATTCATCGAGGCGATTGATGAACTCGGGGCGGAAGTGCGCTTGCACCACACCGAGCACTGACGCCTTCATCTGCATGTAATCCGCCTCGCTGTCGCCGGCCTGCTCCTGAATCAACTGCGAGCCCAGGTTGGAGGTCATGACGATGACGGTATTGCGGAAATCGACCGTACGACCCTGGCCATCGGTAAGGCGGCCGTCATCCAAGACTTGCAGCAGGATATTGAAGACATCCGGATGGGCTTTCTCGACTTCGTCGAGCAGGATCACGCTGTAGGGGCGGCGACGCACGGCCTCGGTGAGATAGCCGCCTTCTTCATAACCGACGTAGCCAGGCGGTGCTCCGATCAAGCGGCTCACCGAGTGTTTCTCCATGAACTCACTCATGTCGATGCGCACCATGGCGTCCTGGGTATCGAACAGAAACTCGGCCAGCGCTTTGCACAGTTCGGTCTTGCCTACGCCGGTAGGGCCGAGAAACAGGAACGAACCGTAAGGGCGATGGGGGTCGGAAAGCCCGGCGCGGGCGCGGCGAATGGCATCGGAAACCGCGCGCACGGCTTCGCCCTGCCCCACGACGCGATGATGCAAGGCATCTTCCATGTGCAGCAGTTTTTCACGCTCGCCTTCGAGCATCTTGCTGACCGGGATGCCGGTCCAGCGCGAAACCACTTCGGCGATTTCTTCGTCGGTGACCTTGTCTTGCAACAAGGTGAAGTCTTTCTGCTCGGCGGCCTGCGCTTCGGCCAATTGCTTCTCCAGCTCGGGCAACCTGCCGTACTGAAGCTCGCTCATCTTGGCGTAGTCTTGCTTGCGCTGGGCGGTTTCGAGTTCCACTCGCGCTTGCTCGATTTGCTCTTTCACCTTGGTCGTGCCTTGCAGCGCGGCCTTTTCGGATTTCCAGATTTCATTCAGATCAGAGAACTCGCGCTCGAGTTTCTCGATGTCGGTTTCGAGATCGGCAAGGCGCTTTTTCGATGCGTCGTCGGTTTCTTTTTTCAGCATTTCGCGCTGAATTTTCAGCTGGATCAGGCGACGCTCCAGGCGATCCAATTCCTCCGGCTTGGAGTCGATCTCCATGCGGATACGCGAGGCGGCCTCGTCCATCAGGTCGATGGCCTTATCCGGCAACTGACGGTCGGTGATGTAGCGATTGGAAAGCGTGGCGGCCGCGACAATCGCCGGGTCGGTGATCTCCACGCCGTGATGGACGGCATAGCGTTCTTTCAAGCCACGCAATATGGCGATGGTGTCTTCGACACTGGGCTCACCGACAAATACTTTTTGAAAGCGACGCTCCAGCGCGGCGTCTTTCTCGATGTATTTGCGGTACTCATCCAGAGTGGTGGCGCCAATGCAATGCAGCTCGCCGCGCGCTAGCGCGGGCTTGAGCATATTGCCGGCATCCATCGCGCCATCGGCCTTACCGGCACCGACCATGGTGTGCAGCTCGTCAATAAATAGAATGACCCGGCCTTCCTGTTTGGAAAGGTCGTTGAGCACCGCTTTCAAGCGCTCTTCAAATTCGCCACGGAATTTCGCGCCGGCGATCAACGCGCCCATGTCCAGCGCAAGCACGCGGCGATCGCGCAAGCCTTCAGGCACTTCGCCCTTGATGATGCGTTGGGCCAGGCCTTCGACAATCGCGGTTTTGCCAACGCCCGGCTCACCGATCAAAACCGGATTGTTCTTGGTACGCCGTTGCAGTACCTGGATCGTGCGACGAATTTCTTCATCACGACCGATCACCGGATCGAGCTTGCCGCTCTCGGCGCGCGAGGTGAGATCGACGCAATATTTCTCTAACGCCTGGCGCTGTTCTTCGGCGTTTTCGCTTTGCACTTTTTCGCCACCGCGCAGTTTGTCGATGGCCTCTTCCAGATGCTTTTTGCTGGCACCGGTCGCTTTCAACGCCGCGCCCAGCTCGCCCTTCTCTTCCAGCGCGGCGAGTACAAACAATTCGCTGGCGATGAATTGATCGCCGCGCTGCTGCGCCAATTTGTCGGTGAGGTTGAGTAAACGGGTCAGCTCATTACCGACATGAATATTGCCCTCTTGCCCGCTGACCCGGGGCAAGCGCTCCAGTAGTTCGGCCACTCGCTGGCGTAAGGCCGGCACATTCACCTGTGCCTGGGTCAGCAACGGCGCCGTCGAGCCACCCTGCTGATCGAGCAGCGCGGCCATCAGGTGCGCCGGCTCGAGCATGTTGTGATCGCGCCCAACCGCCAACGATTGGGCGTCGCTAAGCGCCTGTTGAAAACGCGAGGTGAGTTTGTCCATCCGCTTGGGCATGTCTCCGCTGAAAGGGGATTGGCGACGTGTCGCCACTGTGCAGGGAGATGCGGACTAGGGCCAGGGATTCAAGTTTGCCGGCGCGGCGCGGGTCAGGAACGGGGAACGGGGAACGGGGAACGGGGAACGGGGAACGGGGAACGGGGAACGGGGAACGGGGAACGGGGAACGGGGAACGGGGAACGGGGAACGGGGAACGGGGAAAAACCTAAAAAGCAGGAGCGGAAAAGCAAGGGCTAAAACAAAGAAAGATCGAAAAGAGCGCAGCACAACAATCACCCCGCGAACTCCCCGCTCCCCACCCCCCGTTCCCCGCTCTCAAGCCAACCAGATCAAACTGGCAAACCGCCCGCTGCGCGCGCCCTCGCGCCGATAGGAATAAAAACACGGGTCGGTGAAGGTATCGAAGCCGCCGCCGTAAATGTGCTTGATCCCGGCGGCACTCAAGCGGCGCTTGGCCAGGGTCGCCAGGTCGCAGCGCCAGTGCCTGGCCCGGGTAGGCTCGAAGCAGCCGGCGGCTTCGGCATCGTGGTCGACAAAGGCCTGGCGCACTTCGTCACCCACCTCGTAGGAGGCCGCGCCAATGCACGGCCCCAGCCACGCCAGCAAGCGCGAGGCAGGCGACTGCATTTGCTCGATGGTCGCTTCCAGCACCCCGGCTGCCAGCCCGCGCCAACCCGCATGGGCGGCACCGTGCCGGGCAAATGCGATACCGCCGCATCGGCTTGCGGCTCATCCGCACTGGGCAGCGGGCCGAGTTCGGCCACCGTGGTGCCATGCACCTGATGAAGCCAGCGCGGCGCCGCTGGCAGCGCCAACGCCTGTTGCAGTGCGCCGCGATTGGCGGTCACCACATCGAGTACATCGCCACTGCGCAAGCCAAGATTGAAGCGATCAAACGGCGCCGCCGACACGCCAGGGCCCATGCGGGTACTCACCGCCGCACGAACCTGCCGTGGGGCGGGCCAATCGGGGAACAGCCATGCATCGGTCATAAGCGCGCTGAAAGCAAAAGGTGAGGATCAGGGAAAGCCAATGTGGGCATAGGGTCGCAGGGCAAGCTTGCGGTTCTATTCCATCACGCGGTGCTCACTACCTTAGCAAGAGCCAACGGCGGCCCCCTCCCAGCCCCCTGCCCATCGGGGGAGGCGCTAAACCCCCATGTGCGTGAGGGAGGGGTCCGGGCCGGCGGAAAGCTCAGACACCCGGCACACCCACATGAAAACAGCCGCCTTAGTAGATATCCGGCCCATTCGCCGCCAGATCGGCCCGCAGCGCCTCGATCAGCGCCAACTGGTCAGCCGGACGTTCCGCACTGAACGACAACGGCTCATGGCTGATCGGATGCACGAAGGCCAATCGCTCGGCGTGCAGCGCCTGGCGGCGGAAACCGCGCAGGGCAGCAACCAGCTCCGGGGTTGCCCCCTTGGGCAATTTCAGGCCACCGCCGTAAAGCGGATCGCCGACCAGGGGGTGCCCGATATGCGTCATATGCACGCGAATCTGATGGGTACGACCGGTTTCCAGGCTGCATTGCAGCAGGCTGTGCCCTCGGAAGCGTTCGCGCAGGCGGTAATGGGTCACGGCGTGCTTGCCGTCTTCCTCATCACGCACCGCCTGGCGCAGGCGATCGCCCATGTGGCGGCCAATCGGCGCATCTACGGTGCCGCCGGAAACCATGGTGCCCAGCACGATGGCCTCGTACTGGCGCTCGACATCGTGACGCGACAGCATGTCGACCAGCGCCGTATGGGTCGCCAGCGTCTTGGCCACCACCATCAGCCCGGAGGTGTCCTTGTCCAGCCGGTGCACGATGCCGGCTCGCGGCAGCTCGGCCAGCTTGGCGTCGTGATGCAGCAAGGCGTTCAGCAAGGTACCGGCGGCATTGCCGGCACCGGGGTGTACCACCAGGCCGGCCGGCTTGTTCAGCACCAGCACGTAGTCGTCTTCGTGGACGATATCCAGCGCAATGGCCTCGGGAGCCAGCTCGACTTCCAGCTCCAGCTCGACCTCAAGCCGCACCTGCTCGCCGCCGCGCAGCAAATGCCGCGGCGCGGCGGGGACGCCGTCCAGGGTCACCGCCCCGGCCTTGACCCAGGCGGTAAGGCGGGAACGTGAATAGTCGGGGAACATCTCGGCCAAAGCTTGGTCGAAACGCCGACCTGCGGCCGACAGGGGAACCTCGGCCTCATGACGAATGGTGGTCATAGCGCCGAATCCCGAGTTCCGGCGCTATCGGCTATCATCCCTTTTCGATCAAACATCTGAACCCTTTCTCATGCGCGTAACTAAGCTGTCGATTCTTAAAGTGCTCATTGTGCTCGCAATCGCCGTGTCACTGAGTGCCTGCTCGATGTTCCGCCACAAGCGCGATACCGTCGACACCATGCCGGTAGACAAGCTGTACAACAACGCGCACGACTCTTTGGAAAACTCCGACTACGCGGCGGCAACCAAGGCCTACCAGCGCTTGATTGCTCGTTTCCCTTCCGGTGACTACAACGAACAGGCCCAGCTTGATCTGGCTTATTCGCAGTACAAGGACAACCAGCCGGATGACGCCTACTCGACGATCAACCGCTTCCTCAAGACCTTTCCGACCCACAAACACGCTGATTATGCCTATTACTTGCGCGGCCTGATTAATTTCGACCGCACCGGCGGCGTGATCGAGCGTTTCGTACAGCGAAACGAGGCGCAAACGCGGCGCGACCAGGGCTTCAACCTGCAGGCCTTTGACGACTTCTCCGAGTTGACCCGCCGCTACCCGGACAGCGCCTATGCGGCGGATGCCCGCCAGCGCATGATTTACCTGCGTAACCTGTTGGCCCAGTTCGAAATCAACGTGGCTGAGTTCTATCTGCGCAACAAGGCTTACGTGGCCTCGGCCAACCGCGCGCAGTACGTGATCGAACACTATCAGCAGGCTCCGCAGAGCGGCGACGCGCTGGCCATTCTGACCCGCAGCTATATCGCGTTGAACCAGAAGCCCCTGGCCGACCAGACCCGCCAGGTGCTGGCCCTGAACTACCCGAATCACCCGTACCTGACCGACGACAAGTGGCCGCACCATCCGTCCACCCTGCGCAAGCTGATCCCGTTCTCCGGGCATCACTAAGCCGCAGGCGGTCTGGAGGGCCTCGGCTTGAATCTGCCCGAGGCCTGAAAACACGGTTCATCGAAACGAAAAGGCCGGCGATCACTCGCCGGCCTTTTTCATGCCTAACTGCCTTTCGCGCCAGTGCGCCGGGGCCTGGCTACTTCCAGCCCGAGGTAATCGGGTAACGCCGCTCGCGGCCGAAAGCCCGCGTGGTTACCCGTGGGCCAGGCGCGGACTGGCGCCGCTTGAACTCGTTCAGCAAGACCAGCCGCACGACCCGGCGTACGGTCTCGGCCTGGAAGCCCTGCGCGGCGATCTCCGCCTGCGACTGTTCGGCCTCGATAAAGCGGGCCAGGATGGCATCGAGCTCGTCGTACGGCGGCAAAGAATCCTGGTCGGTCTGGTTGTCGCGCAGCTCCGCCGAGGGCGGCCGTTCGATCACCGCAGGTGGAATCACCCAGCCACCAGCGAGACCGGTTTCATTGCGCCAGCGCGAAAGCTTGTAGACCACGGTCTTGTAGACATCTTTCAATGGCGCATAGGCGCCGCACATGTCGCCGTACAAGGTGGCATAGCCCACCGCCATCTCGCTTTTGTTGCCGGTGGCCAACAACAGCCGGCCATGCTTGTTGCTGAGCGCCATCAACATCACGCCACGGGTGCGCGATTGCAGATTCTCTTCCGTGGTATCGGCCGGCTTGCCGGCAAAGGCCGGGCTAAGCGCATCGATGAAAGACTGATACGTCTGTTCGATCGAGATAACGTGGTAGTCGACGCCCAGATGCTCGGCCTGCTCACGCGCACCATCCAAGGAGAGCTGCGAGGTGTAGCGCGAAGGCATCATCACCGCAGTGACCCGATTGGGGCCGAGCGCATCGACCGCAAGCGCCAAGGTCAGCGCCGAATCGATACCGCCAGACAGGCCCAGCAACACGCCAGCAAAACCGTTCTTGTTGATGTAATCGCGAATGCCACGCACCAGGGCAGCATAGAGGATGGCCTCGGCGCAGGTATCGGTTAACTGCGGCCAGTCTTCGGCGTGCAAACGGCGGCTTGCCGGGTCGAAATTCGCCCACAGCAACAGGTCGGTAAAGGTCGGCGCGCGGGCGGCGATGCTGCCATCGCCATTGACCAGCAGCGAGCCGCCGTCATAGACCACGTCGTCTTGGCCGCCAACCAGGTTGAGATAGGCAATGGCACAACCGGTTTCTTGTGCTCGTTGGGTCAGCACGGCTTCGCGCCCGGCCTGCTTGCCGTCGTCCCAGGGCGAGGCATTGATGACGACGATCAGCTCGGCGCCTGCGGCTGCCGCGGCCGCCGCGGGCTCGGCTTCCCAGATGTCCTCGCAGACCAACAAACCGACGCAGACCCCCTCGATGATCGCGACTGCACTGGCATGGCCGGGGCGAAAGTAACGTTTGTCATCGAACACGCCGTAATTGGGCAGCGCCTGCTTGTGCGCGGTCAGCTCGATGCGCCCATGACGCAGCAAGCTGGCCGCGTTGTAGACCTCGCCCTCGCTATGCGGGTGCCCCACCAGGGCGGCAACGCCGTTGGTCTCGGCCGCCAGGGAGTTCAACTCGCTATCGCAGGCCGCCAGAAAACTGGGCCGTAGCAATAAATCTTCCGGCGGGTAGCCGCTCAAAGTGAGCTCGGGGAAGGCCACCAGCGCCGCCCCACCCGCCCGCGCCTGGGTAATCAGTTCGCGAACCTTGTTCGCATTGGCGGCAACAGCGCCCACCGCGAAATCGTATTGAGCCAGCGCCAGACGTAAGACAGCCATCGTTCGTTCTTGTAGTGGGTCGACCGGGCCTAAATGGTAGTGCATCGCGCCATAGACAAGATGGCACGATCGACTCGCGACGACTGCTGCCACGGCACTCGCCATGGCCCTGCATGAATAAGCGCCCCACCCGGCGCTGGCCTCGCGGCAGGCACACTGTTAGGGCGCGATGGTGGTCGCCGAAACCCTCAGCTCAGATCCATCGCCAAGGAGGCCTCTTTGCGCTCGCTGTACCGGTTGATCAGATAGTCGTTGCGACCGCGTAGCAATAGCGTGAACTTGATCAACTCTTCCACCACATCCACCACCCGGTCATACAGCTCGGACGGCTTCATCCGGCCATCGTCATCAAACTCTTGCCATGCCTTGGCGACCGACACCTGACTGGGGATGGCGATCATGTGCATCCAGCGCCCCAACAAACGCAGCGCATTGACCACATTGAATGATTGCGCGCCGCCGCAGACCTGCATCACCGCAAGCGCGCGGCCTTGCGTGGAACGTGCGCGGCCGGCCTCTTGCGGCAACCAGTCGATCTGATTTTTGAACACCCCGGTGACGGCGCCATGACTCTCCGGGCTGATCCACACTTGCCCTTCTGACCACTGCGACCAATCACCCAATTGCCGCACCTTGGGATGATCGGCACCGACACTGTCCAGCAAGGGCAAGTCATGGGGATCGAACAAACGTGTCTGCGCGCCCAGACAACGCAACACCCGCTCCACCTCTAACGCCAGTTTCCGACTGTACGACTGGTGCCGTAATGAACCGTACAAAATCAGGATACGCGGCGGATGACTAGCCCCCGTCGATAGTCCGAGCTTGTATCGATCGGGCCGATCGACGGCTCGCACAGCGACGTTGGGCAAGTCATGAAAGCTCATGAGCGCGACGATCTCGCTGACTAGAGTGCGCTGGCGTAGGCGTCAAGCGGCTGCCGATGCGCAGGCTGTTTCACGGTAAATGCGGGTATGACCTGCTCGGCAAAACGGCGCATCGAGGCCAGCACCTTGCCCTGCGGCATCGAGCCAAACCAGAAGCTGGCACTGAAGTAGTCGCAGCCCAAGCCGCTGCGGATGCGCTCGATCTGCCGAATACATTGGTCGGCCGTACCGATGACCAGATAATCATCGAGCAGGATGTCGGTCGACAATTCGTTGGGCAGCGGTGTGGCGGCCACGACGCCATCGGCAACACTGGCAAAGTCATGACGCAGGCCAATGGATGCGCGGCCGTTCCAGCGCGCATGTTCCACCGCGGCCAACGCATCGGCCTCGTTTTCGGCTACGTAGACCAGTCGCTGGGTACCGACGCGCAAATGGGCCAATTGCGGGGCGAGATCGGGGTAGTTCTTGCGCACATCGGTGAGCTTGGAGATCGGCTCCAGCACGCCGGTAAACAGATTCATGCCCTGGGTCACGGCATGCTCGACCGATTCGCGCACGGTCGAATTGACGACCAGCCAGAACGGCGCGCGCGGCTGTAACGGCTGTGGATACAGCCGGGTCGAGGGAATATGAAAAACCTCGCCCTGATATTCGAACGTGGGCTGGTGCATAGCCAGCTTGATGACGTCGATCGCCTCGTTGTAGCGCTCGACGTCACCGCCCTTGACCATGCCAAAGCGATCGTACTGATATTGCTGATAGCCTTTGCCGAGGCCCACCTCGACGCGGCCGCCGCTGAGTACGTCGATCATCGCCAGCTCTTCGGCGACGATGAGCGGATGATGCAAGGGCACCGGGATGATGGCCGGCCCCAGGCGAATCTGCTTTGTCTTTGCGGCGATATGCGACAACAGCATCAACGGACGCGAGATGTACGCGTAGTTGGTGAAGTGATGCTCGGCCAGCCACAAATGACTGAAACCCAGGTCGTCTGCCGTCTGGGCGATTTCGATTCCACGTGCATAGATCTCAGCCGCAGGCTTGGGAACCGGCGAAGGCATGGTCATGAAAATGCCAAATTGCATGAGCAGATCCTAGGTGACAAAAGGGAGCGTCGAAGCAAACTTTGCCGCCGGAATCTAGCGTGGCGATTTACATAGAAACGTGAAGGCGACTGATCGCGCGATCAGCAGCGCAAACCCTTTCGAGCAGGCGCAAAAAGAAGGGGCCGCAAATGGCGGCCCCTTCGATTAGATCCAACAGCGATCACTACAAAGCGATGATTTACTTCGCCGTGAACGACTTCAGGTGGATTTATTTTTGGCTCGATTACTTCATCAACTTGGCGAGTGTCTTGCCCAGATCGGCAGGCGACTTCACCGTGGTGACGCCAGCTTTTTCCAGCGCGGCAAACTTTGCTGCCGCGGTGCCCTTACCGCCGGAGATGATCGCGCCGGCATGACCCATGCGCTTGCCCGGAGGAGCCGAAGCACCGGCGATGAACGAGACCACCGGCTTCTTGACGTATTCGCTGATGAACTCAGCGGCGTCTTCCTCGGCGCTGCCACCGATTTCGCCGACCATGATGATGCCTTCGGTCTGCGGATCGTCCTGGAACAGCTTGAGGCAGTCGATGAAGCTCAGGCCGTTGATCGGGTCACCACCGATACCGATGCAGGTGGACTGGCCCAGGCCTTCGTTGGTGGTCTGGAACACAGCTTCATAGGTCAGCGTGCCCGAACGCGACACGATACCGACCTTACCCGGCTTGTGGATGTGACCCGGCATGATGCCGATCTTGCACTCGCCTGGGGTGATGATGCCCGGGCAATTCGGACCGATCAGCACGGTTTCCGGATGCTGCTGCAGCACGTTTTTCACGCGCAGCATGTCGAGCACCGGAATGCCTTCGGTGATCGCCACGATGACGCGGATGCCGGCATCGATCGCCTCGAGGATCGAGTCGGCGGCGAACGGCGGCGGCACGAAAATCACCGACGCATCGGCGCCCGTCTCATCGACCGCTTCGGACACGCTATTGAAGACCGGCAAGCCGATGTGCTCGCTACCGCCCTTGCCCGGGGTCACGCCACCGACGACCTTGGTGCCGTAATCGAGTGCCTGTTCGGCGTGGAAGGTGCCCTGCTGGCCGGTGAATCCCTGCACGATCACCTTGGTGTTCTTATTGACCAAAACGCTCATTCGATTGCTCCTCAGGCCTTGGCCGCAGCCACGGCTTTCTGCGCCGCGTCGTTGAGATCATCAGCCGGCGTAATCGCCAGGCCGGAGTTGGCCAGCAGTTCGCGGCCCTTCTCGACATTGGTGCCCTGCAGACGCACCACCACGGGGATCTTCAGACCCACTTCTTTCACCGCTGCGATGATGCCTTCGGCAATCAGGTCGCAACGCACGATGCCGCCGAAGATGTTGACCAGGATGGCCTTCACCTTGTCGGAGGAGAGAATCAGCTTGAACGCCTCGGTGACGCGCTCTTTGGTCGCACCGCCGCCCACGTCGAGGAAGTTGGCCGGCTCGCCGCCTGCCAGCTTGATCACGTCCATGGTGGCCATGGCCAGACCGGCGCCGTTGACCATGCAGCCGATGGTGCCGTCCATCGTGACGTAGTTGAGGTTGTGCGTGACGGCCGCGGCTTCGGCGGCGTCTTCCTGGCTCAGGTCGCGCATGGCGGCCAGGTTCGGATGACGGAATTCAGCGTTGTCGTCGGAGTTGACCTTGCCGTCGAGCGCGGCGAGGTTGCCGTCTTCGAGAATCGCCAGCGGGTTCAGCTCGACCAGGGCCAGATCCTGCTCGTTGAACAGCTTGTACAGGCCCAGCATGATCTTGGTCAGCTGACCGACCTGCTTGGCATTGAGATCCATCGCGAAACCGAGCTGACGGCACTGGTACGGCTGCAGGCCTTCGACGAAATCGATCACCACCGTGTGGATGTCTTCCGGGGTGTCTTTGGCAACCTGCTCAATATCCACGCCGCCGTGCTTGGAGGCGATGAACGAGATGGCCTTGGTGTCGCGGTCCACCAGGATCGACAAATACAGCTCTTTGGCGATGTTGGTGGCGTCGGTGACCAGCACCAAGTTCACCGGCAAGGCGCGGCCGGCAGACTGGTAGGTTTCCATGTTGGTGCCGAGCATGCCTTTGGCAGCGGCACGGACATCGTCAAGGCTGCGGCAGAACTTGACGCCGCCGGCCTTACCGCGGCCACCTGCGTGGATCTGTGCCTTGACCATCCATTGCGAACCGCCCAAATGCTTGGCGGCATCGACGGCGGCGTCGGGAGAGTTGGCGACCTTGCCCGGCGGCACGGCAATACCGTACTGCGCGAACAGCTCTTTGGCCTGGTACTCGTGGAAATTCATTCGATACCTCAGCGAACGGGGAAACTATCGACCGCACGCGGATGCAAGCGGCGTGGGCTAAGGGGGAGCGGACGGCGAAACAACGCGCTGCCGACAGTGCAATGCGTTGTTTCAGTCATGAACCTGCATAACTAAAACCGCGCAGCACGGCCCGGCATTTTCGCGGAAGCGGGTGCCGATTGAAAGGGCTGTGAAAGCGCAAAGCGCGAATCGGCGGCCGTCACCATGCCGCCTGGCCGTGGCCTTATCGGCCCTGAGTTCTATAGAAAAGAACGAGATAGCCGCCAAACCGACGGAACTGCGACAGACTTCAAGGCGTCCGTTTCCGCGACCCTTGGCCCTTCCTATACTCTGCGTCCCTTAAGACCCATGAGTGCCGAGCCAGGTGCCTAACGCCGATCCGCCCGCCTTTGTCAGCGCCCCGTCGATCATCGAACCGGTGCGTCACGAGCTGTTTTTCCTGAACTATTTCCGGCTGGTGCAGGCACTGATCTACATCGGGCTTGCCTTCATCCCGACCGCGGAATGGCCTCGACTCAATAATGTCGGCCTGGCCCATGGGGTTGCCTCGGCCTACCTGCTGCTTACGGTGCTGGCCCTGGCCTTTACCCGCCGCGCGGCGTCGCGCAGCAAGCTGATGGTCTCGGTCACCCTGGCGCTCGATATCGCCGCGGCGGTGTTGACCGTCACCGCGATACACGATGCGCGTATCGGCATCTCGATGATGCTGGTGGTAAGCCTGAGTGCGGGCGCCTTGATTCTGCCACTGCGGCTGTCGTTGTTTTTTGCCGCCCTCGCCACCCTGGGCATGCTCGGTCACTCGGCGCTGGAGCTGCCGCGAGCAGACATCGATCGGGAGTTGCTGGAATCGGGCCTGTTTGGCCTGGCCTATTTCGCCAGCACCCTGCTCTGCCATGTCTTGAACCGGCAATTGCGCGCCACCGAGGCGCTGGCTGAACAGCGCAGCATCGACCTGGCCAATTTGTCGCAGGTCAACGAGCTGATCATTCGGCGCATGAAGACCGGCGTGTTACTGGTTGATGACGCCAACCGCATCCATCAAATCAACGAGTCGGCGTGGATGCTGCTGGGCAACCCCTCCGCCGATCAACGTGACCTCGGCCAACTGGCGCCGGAATTGTCGCGCCGCCTGTATCACTGGATCACCTCGGGCAAGCTGGACGAAACCTCGACCCAGCTGGCTGACGGCGTGCCCGAGGTCGTGCCGCGCTTCGCGCGCCTGGCGCCCAACGACGACTCGCACGTGTTGATTTTTCTCGACGACACCTCGCTGGTCTCGCGCCGCGCCGAGGAACTGACGCTGAGCTCGCTGGGCCGGCTATCGGCCTCGATTGCGCATGAAATCCGCAATCCACTGGCGGCCATCCGTTATTCCGCACAGCTGCTCGCCGAATCCAACGACCTCGGCATGACCGATCAGCGCATGGTGGAAATCATCAATAACCACTGCGTGCGCCTCAACGACATCATCGAAAACATCCTGCAGCTCTCGCGGCGCGAACGTTCCCGCCCGGAGACCTTGGATCTCGGCCGCTGGGCACATGGTTTTGCCGAGGAATACCGGCAAGGCAACGACCTGGGCATCGACTCGCTGCGGGTTATCGCCAGCGAACAACCAGTGACCGCCGTGGCCGACCCACAGCAATTGCAGCAGGTGCTGTGGAACCTGGTGCAGAACGCACTGCGCTACGGCCGCCTGCCCGGTGAGCCGGCCCGCGTCATGGTGGTTGCACGGCATGGCGAGCACAACGTACCCATTATCGAAGTGATCGACCGCGGCCCCGGCATCGCGCCCAAGGTCGCCGCGCAAATCTTCGAACCGTTCTATACCACCCACGAATACGGCACCGGCCTTGGCCTGTATCTGGCTCGGCAGATGAGCGAAGCGAACCAGGGCTCGCTGGAATACGTCCGCGTCGCCGGCGGCGGCAGTTGTTTCCGGCTGATTCTGACGCCGGCGTATCGGGGCAAGGGCGCGGACGAAGCGGGCTGACGGGAACGGGGAACGGGGAACGGGGAACGGGGAACGGGGAACGGGGAACGGGGAACGGGGAACGGGGAACGGGGAACGGGGAACGGGGAAAAGCCTAAAAGCAGGAGCGGAAAAGCAAGAGCTAAAGCAAAGAAAGATCAAAAAAGATCGAAAAGAACCCAGCGCGGCAATCACCCCTCGAACTTCACGTTCCCCGTTCCCCATCCCCCGTTCCCCGCCCTAAAACTCACGTTCCCCGCACGATCAGCTCTACCGGCAATATCTCCGACCCTACGTCCTTGCCCTGGATCAGCTCCAGCACTTTACGCGCGAGCTGGCTGCCGCCGGCCTGCCAGTCTTGGCGTACCGAGCTCAGCGGTGGCAGAAAGCTCGCGGCCAGTGGCATGTCGTCGTAGCCGACCACCGCGACATCCTCGGGCACGTTGCGGCCTAGCGCGTTCAATGCACGTATCGCGCCCATCGCCAATAAGTCGCTGCAGGCGAATACGGCATCGACAGGGACCTTACGCCCGGTCAAGGAATCGATCGCGTCCATGCCGGAGGCCAGGGTGAATTCATCGCGGCGAATCAGTAACGGCTTAACCCCATGCAAGGCTAGCGCGTCGACAAAACCGTGCAGCCGCTCGAAAATCTCCGGGTGCCCGGGATTACCGATAAACACTGGGTTACGTCGACCCTGCCGGATGAAATGCTCAGCCACCGCCTCGCCACCCGCGCGGTTATCGCTGCCGACGACGACATGGTTGTCATGATCGGCCTGGGCACCCCACACCACCATCGGCAGACCCAGTTTGTCAAAGCGGCGCACCGCATCCTGATGCACACCTTGACCCAGCAAAATCAAGCCGTCGGCCGCCTGCACCGCCGCTGCTGTGGCGCCTTGCCGAGTGGTCAACAGCACGCTGTAGCCCGCCGCTGTCAGCTCTTGTGAAATACCGCCCAGCAGCATCAACGGATACGGATCGAGCATGGTGCGGTCGTGGCTTGGCTTCATCTCCACGATCACCGCGACCATATAGCTATGGCGCAGGCGCAAGTTGCGCGCGTTGAGATTGAGCTTGTAGCCATGCTCGCGTGCCAGCGTCTGCAACCGTTCGCGAGTGGCTTGATTCACCAACGGGCTATCGCTGAGTGCCCGCGAGATGGTGATTTTCGAGACCCCAGCAAGATCGGCCAGGTCAGCCATGGTCAGGCTTGCTGATGACACATCGCGCGCGCGTCGCTTAGATGGTGACGTTTTTTGACTGCGACTCAAGACTTGGCCTCGGACTGTTGGCAGGACATCACGCCGCGAAGAATTGACTCGCCGCGGCGACACGCAGTGTGTCGATTTGGACGTGAAGCGTCCAACCAAACATAAGCCCCATACGGGACGGCACCTGACGGCCCCTCTTGCAGGAAGCGTCGCGTCGGCGCGGCCAAACCCGATGGCACCACCCCAGCAGCCATGGGCGAAAACCAAAAGCCACGTGCAAGTGCATGTTATTACTGCGTTGCAGCAAATGATATCGGTATCTTGATACCGATATCATTTGCTGCCAAGCTCGCCACCCAAACCCACGAGGACCGCTGGAAGCGCATGTCGGATCATCAAAAAACTGAGTCAGTCAGCCCTGCGGCAACGCATAGCGGCAAACCGATCAATCCTTGGCGACTGACCCGTGACGGCATTGATCCGGCCGGATTCGCCCAAGACGAAAGCCTGTTTGCGCTGGCCAACGGTGCGCTGGGCGTACGTGGTGGACTGGAAGAAGGCGATAGCCCCAGCCAGGCGAGCTTTCTTGCCGGGGCCTGGGAGCGCACGCCAATCGAATACCACGAGCGCTTTCCCGGCTTTGCCAGCCATACCGATACCCGTGTCCCGGTCGCAGACGCCACCCGGATTCAACTGCGCCTGGGCCATACGCCGGTGCGATTAAGTGAAGGCGAGTGGCTGGATTTCGAGCGCGCACTGGATCTGCGCAACGGCCGCTACTGCCGAACCCTGCGTTGGCGCTCAGCCGCCGGCGCCACGCTGGAGATCATTGCCGAACGCATCGTCAGTCTGAGCGAGCCGGGCTTGCTGGCGATCCGCTATCAAGTGCGCTCGATCGACTACACCGGCCCGATTACCTTCGAATCCTCCATCAGCACCAGCCATGCCGCCGCCGAGCAAGGGCTGGACCCACGCATTGGCACGCGTATCGATGGCGGACTGGTGACTCGCGAGGCCCGCGCCGAAGAAACCCAGGCGTGGCTGCAACAGCAAACCACCCATAGCGGCATCCGCGTGTTGTGCGCGCAACACCATGCGTGGTCGCAGACGGAGCTGAGCTTTCGCGAGGCCCGGCTCGACGCCGACGGCGTCACGCAAAGCTATCGAGGCAGCCTCGCCCCAGGGCAAAGCATCACGCTGGAGAAATATGTCGCCTACGCCTGGACTCAGCCCAACGACACGCGCGACACCAGCGATCTACTCAGCTCGGCGCAAAGCAACCTGCAACATGCCGCCGAACATGGCTATGGCGCCCTGCTCCAGCAACAAGCGCAGAGATTGGATGCGCTCTGGCAAGACGCCGACCTGGCCATCGATGGCGACCCGCTGACCGAGCAGGCGCTGCGCTTCAATCTGTTCCATGTCTTTCAGTCCAGCGGCCGCGATGGTCATAGCAGCGCAGCCGCGAAGGGACTCACCGGCGAAGGCTATGAAGGGCATTATTTCTGGGACGCCGAAGCTTTCATGTTGCCGGCGCTGGTCAACGTAGCGCCGGAGCTGGCGCACGGCATGTTGCTCTACCGCTACCGCACACTGGATCGATCCCGCCGCCATGCACGCGAACTGAATCATCCGCGCGGCGCACTGTATGCGTGGCGCACCATCAGTGGCGACGAATGCTCGGCCTACTTTCCCGGCGGCTCGGCGCAGTACCACATCAATGCCGACGTGGCCTGGGCGATACGCCTGTACGTCGATGCCAGCGGCGATCATGATTTCATGCGTGAGTACGGCGCCGAAATGCTGTTCGAAACCGCGCGCATCTGGCTCGACATAGGCCATTTCAATCCGCGACGCGGCAACGCCTTCTGTATCCACGAGGTGACCGGCCCCGATGAATACTCCGCGCTGGTCGACAACAATCACTACACCAATCGCATGGCTCAACGAC
>NZ_JAPDPE010000057.1 GCF_026283955.1 Dyella silvatica
CATTGAACTGCATGCGTGCCAGCTCGTACAGGCGCGGGTTGGGATTGCCCTGCACCGCGCCCAGCTTCTGATTGATCAGCGCCTGGATGCCAGCGAAAGCAGGCGAGGCGAACGAGGTGCCACCCGCAGCCTGGACGCCACTACCGTAGGAGCACGTCGATTTGGTGATGTCCGCCGGCGGAATCGCGAAGCCGAAAAAGGTCACCACGGAATCGCAGAACGGCAATGCATGCGAGTACAGGCCATTGGCTGAGAACAGCGATACGTCCGGTGTGTCGCGAGTGCTGTCCTTGACGATGCCAGCCACGCTCTTCTGCCAGGACGGCTTGGCGTTCAAGCTGCTCGGGCCACCCGAACCGCCGCCGTTGGCATTGAGGAAATTGCCACCCTTGGGACTATTGCAGAAGTCGAGGCCGCTCTTATAACCCTCGAACTTCGCAAATACACTACTGGCACAGGTATTGTTCCACGGCACTTCCGGCACGTAGGACAGGGCCGAACTACCACCGGGGCCATTGGACAGGCTCCAGTAGGTGCCGACTTTTCCATCGACGTAGTCGCTGAAATCGGTGCCGCCAACGGATACGTTATCGGGCGAATCGCCCCAGCCATTGTCGGCGATGCCGCTGATGGCCACGTTGGCGCCTCGATCGCAAACCGCCGCCAGCTGATCACCAGAGGAGACAAACACCGAGGTACCTTCGGCAGCGGCCTGCTTCCATACTTCATTGAATGCCTGGCTTGCGGTCGGAAAGCTGCCGTCGGCCGCACAGGTGCCGTAACTCATGCTGATGATCTGCGCCGGAGTGTCACTATTGACAATGTTCTGCGCCGCCAACAGCACGCCGTTGGTCGCACTGCTATCACTGCAAGTGGCCAACACGATATCGGCATCGGGCGCCATGGCGCTGGCCCATTGCACGTCGATCGCAGACTCATCCACCGCACCGTTGAATCCCGGATCGGCGCAGCCACCCGGCTGATTGATGGTCAGCGAACCGCCGTATTGCGACAAGCCGAACTGCTTGCGGAAACTCAGCCAATCGGCCGGCATCATATCGGAGGCACCCACCAGGGTAATGGTCTGGCCAGCACCGGTAATCGGTGTCGCCCCCTGACGAAGCGGCTTGACGTTATAAACGGTGGCGAAGTCTTGCGGGCCCACCAAGAACATCTGCTGATTCGTGGTGACGGTGAAATTCGAATGAATACCCGTGCCGGTGTCGGCCTGTATCTTGGCCCCAGCGGCATGGTCCATCACCCACATACCCTGCTTGTTGTCGAACTTCACCGCATGCGGGTCGGTGTGCATCGGCTTGGCGGGGAAATCGTTGAGCGAGGCGATGCCTTTCACCGCGGACGCCAGTGCGGCCGGAATCTGCGGCTCGCTGGTGTTGGCTACATGCAGTTTGTCGTCAACCTTGAAATAGTGAATCGGCGTATGAAAGGCGCGGCCGATCTGTCCCACCGTGCCGGTGACATCGATCACCATCCGGCTCGGCTGCACGAAGTTCACTTTCAGCCCCTGCGAACTGAGCCAGGCACTGACGGTATCAATGTCTTTCTGCGCCGAACCGAAGTACTCGCCATATTCCTTGGCGCTCAGCCACCCGTGATAATTGGGCGAGGTACGATCGGTGAGTGTCGCCATGTATTTTTCAAGGGCGGCTTCGCGCTCCGGGCTACGCTTGAGCACGATCAGCACGTGCTCCATCGCAAAGGCGGTAGGGGCAATGCCCTTGTCGTCTTTGGCTTTTGCCTCGGGAGACAACGTGCCCGGCAGAGTTACACGTGTTGCGTTGTCGACGCGCTGAGTAATTTGCGATCGGGCCGCGGGCACCGCTGCCAGTGCCGAACTCTTGGCTTGCTGCGCTGATGTGGCGTTGATCGCGCCACCAGGCGCAGGGGCGGGACTAACCAGATCCGCGGCGGAGACTACCGTCGCCGCGGCCATAGTACAGATCGATGCGACTACAAATAACGGCTTACTAACCATTAGCAATCACTCCCAGTTGAGAGTGCCGTGCAACGCTACCCTACATGCCGGCACGAGGCCCCCCTGCGCACCTCACAAACCGGACCATCCTTGGCCCAGCGAAAAGCAATTCGTCCGATGGATGTCAGCCTGGCCATCGCGGCATGACCGATGCCTACAACCTTGCGTATAGACATCTACTCGCACGCAACGCCACAACGTACCTGCACCCCTCATAAGCCCCTGCAATCCCGCCCTATACCAATGCCACCAAGACATAGGCCAACCACATCACAGTAATGACTTTGAATTCAGATGGCCTGACTGATCGGCGCAGAGACCGCTGCATTCAAGCCGGTAGGGTATGCGAGCGGCTGCCGCGTCTCCATTGCAGGTTGGCGTGAAAACTTGACCATTCGTCCTCTGCAATGGAGTGTCTATGACCGATTCTTTCGATGCCGCCTTGCGCGATCTTCATCCCGCGCGCGTCATTTATTGCCGGCGCGAATTCGATAACCACGAGATCGCTCATCCGCCTTATCAAGCAAGCATGCGACTGCACTTTGTCGCGCAAGGCGCTTGCTGGTTGATCGTTGCGGACGGCAGCCCAAGGCATCTGCATAGCGGAGACCTTGTCCTCATTCCGAATGGCCTCCGCCTGCGCGATCAAGCGCAAGCGGGCGATGCATCCAGTCGATGGCAGGCCGACGCTACCGATCAGCCGGCCATCGTCTTCAGTTTTGCGGTTGAGTTCGATGCACTCATCGCGCCATCGCTTATCGAAGCGATGCCGGCCCTCATGCTTATTCGAGGCACGCCATCGCGTGACCAGGCACTCGTGGCGACACTGGATCAGATGAGCACCGAGGCTGGTTCATCACGCATCGGGAACGCCGCGATGCTGCTGCGGCTCGCCGATGTCGGCATCGTCGCCGCGTTGCGACTATGGATAGAAGACAACCCCTACAGTCCCGCCATATGGCTGGCCGCCATGCGCGTCCCGCAGATCGGCCGAGCCCTGGCGGCCATGCATCAACACCCGGGCGATCATTGGACGGTTGATGCATTGGCACGCGTTGCGGGCTTGTCGCGCTCGACCTTCACCGAACGATTCCTCCCGTTACTGGGCATGTCGCCGGCACGCTATGTTGCTCAGTGGCGCATGCAATTGGGCGCCAAGTTGCTGCGCGAAAAATGCACCATCGCCGATATCGCCGCGCAGCTCGGTTATGAATCGGATGCCAGTTTCAGCAGGACCTTCAAACGGATCATGGGCGAACCGCCCTCCGCCACCCGACTCAAGGCGAAACAGCAGGATGCGCCTGTGCAAGTCGTGCCCAGGCGCTAACCCGGACCGTGCCCGCTTTCATCGCAGCCTTCTCGACCCAGGCATCAACTCGCGCTGCCAGCGCCTATCCTGGAACTTAGATCACGCTTGCCGGTGCCGCGATCCGTTTGTAGTCACTGACGGTTTCGGCTTGCGAGGGGCCGCCGTCATAAGCATTCGCGACCTCTTCATGGATCGCAGTGTGGTCCGCACTCATGCTGGCATGAATGATGGTGTGAATTTTTTCGCCGCCGGCTTCGCTGTCCATCTCGACCGTCCAGGCATTGCCCGTGATCGACGTCGTAAATTCGGCACAGCCCTGCAGGTTGTCGCACCACACGCTTTTGTAGGTCTTGGCGCGCGCATCCCACCAGGTGTAGCTCTGGCCGACGACGTGACCACTGCTGCCGCGCGACCAGAAGTTCTGCACCACCGAAAAACCGCCCGGACCTTTTGTGTTGGTCATGACGCCATGATCGACACCGCCCTTTGGCGAACTTTTTCCGGGCAGCGTGCGAATGGTGACATTCCATTGGCCGATCCGTGGATAAAGCAAGGACATTTCCGCCGGCGCGTTCGTCGCCAGCGGAGGTGCTTTATCGTCAGCCGTCGCAGAGGCCTTGCCCGTGGCCGCCATGCAGGGCATAACGAACACAGCGCAGATCAGCGTGATCAACCCTTTCATGCGTCACTCCCCGATGCCTTTGGGCATTCAGGGTAGCCAAGCCAGGCTCCGCCCCGCATGAGCCAAAAGCACCATGAGACCAAGATCAACGCGCGGGCTCACTACCGAGTCGCCACAGCGCCGGATCAAGAGGACTTATCCGCCCGGCAGGCAGAAAGCTGATCGCTTAAGCATCCGTCGATTCGTCGGATACGGCGTCCTCATCCGGCCAGAGCGCGCCATGCAACTTGCTTACTAGCGGGTCGCGGACCTGTGCATGAAGCGGATCGGCAAAGGCCTCACCGGAAAGGCGCAAGGCGTCGAGCAATAGCTGCAACTCGGGGCCGGACAGTTCTACAACAGCCATACCTATCTCCATGACTCAGTTCGACGAAGTGGTTCGCGACGATTTAGGTGACGTCACGGATACGAGTTCTTCAAGAACATGCCGCGCCAAACCAGTATCACCCGCCTTGAGGTGCGACAGCGCCTGCTCCACTCGCTGACGCAAATAATCAGACCGGACATCCCGCCGGGCACGGAAGCGCCGCTGCCGCTGCGCGGGCGTCAGCGCATCGGCCTTACGAGGACGGCCACGGCCGCGCTTGATAGTGAGTTGCAGAGGCAGGGTTCCTGGGTCGCGGGCATCAATCATGGCGGTCTCCGTATTTAGCTCGATATTTTACGTTACGTAACTAATATCATCAATAGCGCGACGTAACTTTTAATCGTCTTTCGAGCAAAATCAGGCCCAAGCCCTGCGGCACATAGGGCGGCGCCGCACCGGGCGAGCCGCAGCAATGCAGATTTGTCGATCAGTGAGCGCCAGCGGCAAAACATGTCCGCGCCATGACCTCGATGCCCGGTTTCGCAACACCGTTTCGGCCACGCACGGCTGGCTGTTTCGCACCGACGACAGCACTCGGTATCGCGGTATCGAGGTTGCCCGGCGACCCATCAACGACGCCCGTCTGTCGACTCGAATGGCTCGGTCCGTTAAACCTCCATCGGCATCGCCTGCCCTGATTGCCGGCAAACTGACATTGGCCGAAAGACAGGGGCAGCGCGCAAAACCGAGCCGGATCACTCTTGCTTACGGCCTAGCTGTCGGCCGATGACTTTCGCGCTAGGCTCGGCCTGCTGAGGCGCGGCGCGCCATACGGGAATGCAGCGATGAGTGCGGGATCGGACTCCTTGATAGGACGCCTATGGCAGCGCACGTCGCTGATGCAGCGGCTCGCCTTCATCGCACTGGTTCCCACCCTGGTGACTGCCTTGCTGCTGGTCATCATGCTGACCCGCCAGCAGGTGCTCAGCCTGCGCAGCATGGCGCAAAGCACCGCCGACGCCATTGCTACGCAGGCCGCCTTGATCGCGGCCGATCCGTTGCGTCATATGCAACGCCGTGAGCTGGCGCGGGTGGTCCAGTCGGTCGCTGACCTACCGCATGTCGCGCACGTACAAATCCGCGCCGCCGACGGCGAGATTCTCGCCGACAGCAAGGCTCACAACGCCGAACGCTCACCCAGCCCACTCACCGTGGCACGCGATATCGTCGACACCGATGATGCGCAGCGTCCGGTGCTGGGCACCGTGGTGGTGGATGTCAGCCTGAGCGAAGCCATCGCCGCACAGCGTGCCAGCCTGCGTAATGCGCTGATCGCCATGATCGTCAGCCTGCTTGTCGCCGCGGCCATCAGCTGGCGTGCGGCCCGCTGGATCAGTGCGCCGCTGCGCCACTTGGTGGAGGCCGTACAACAGCTTGGGCGCGGCGATCGCCGGGTCGAGGTGGCGGTTACCGATCAAACCGAAATCGGCGAATTGCAGCGCGGCTTCAACAGCGCCGCCGCCGGCTTGTTCGATACGCAACGCAGCCTGGAGCACGAAATCGAGCTCGCCACCCTGGAATTGGCGCGCAAAAATGCCGCCCTGGAAGCCGCCAGCGTGGCCAAGGCGCGGTTCCTGGCCGCCGCTTCGCACGACCTGCGCCAACCGCTGTATGCGCTGACCCTGTTTTCCTCGGCACTGGCCGTGGACGAACGCGACCCGGTGCGGCTGGATCGCATTGCGCACATTAAAGAATGCGTCGGCGCGCTGGATCACTTGTTCAGCGAACTGCTCGACCTGTCTCGCCTTGAAACGGGCGCCATGCAACTGGATGTCAGCGAGTTTCCGCTGGACTGTGTCTTCGAGGGGGTCAGCTGCAATTTCCGTCTGATCGCCGAGCAGCAAGACCTGCGCCTGGTCATGCGCACGACCCCGGTGTGGGTGCGCAGCGATCGCACCATGCTGGCGCGGATCTTGAATAACCTAGTCAGCAATGCCTTGCGTTACACCCGTCAGGGCGGAGTCCTGGTCGGTGCGCGGCGACGCGGCGACGGCACCGTGCGAATCGACGTATGGGATACCGGCAGCGGCATTGCCTCCGAACATCAAAGCCGTATTTTCGACGAGTTTTACCGGGTCGATCATCATGATGCCGGCGAGAACGAATCCAGCCCGCGGCGCGGTCTCGGCCTGGGCCTGGCCACGGTGCAGCGGCTGGCCGAATTGCTGGATACCCAGGTGCAACTAAGCTCCATGCCGGGCCGGGGCAGCGTTTTCAGCTTTCACGTACCCGAGGTACCGCCACAGCAAATCATGCATACGCCACCGGAAGAAACACCTTTGAATGTCACCGGCATGCGCGTGCTGGTGATCGACGACGAGCCGGCCATTCTTTCCGGCATTCGCTATCTGTTGCGCAGCTGGGGATGCGAGGTAGCGATTGCCGAGGACCGCACCCAGGCCCTGGAGGCCGCCAAGATCTGGCCGACACCGCCGGACATCGTGATTTCCGATCTTCGCCTGCGTGACGGTGAAAGCGGCCTGGATGCGCTGACCGCGCTCGACCTGCATTATCGCCATCATGGCGACAAGCCCTATGCCCGCCTGCTGATCACCGGCGAAACGCGCAGCGACCGCCTACGCGAAATCATGGCGGCGAAGATTCCCGTGCTGTACAAGCCGGTGTCGCCAGAACAGCTGCGCGAAGCGATGATGTCGGCCTGGACTTCGGCTCACGCCACGCCGTCATAACCGGCCCAGCCACCGATGCCGCATCAGCTCACCTGATACGACTGCGTACTCAATTGCAGTACCGCGTCGAATTGCACCTTCTCGCGCTCCGGCCCCAGGTTCATCAGCGCATCGATGCGAAAGCGCAGGGATCGCTCGAACGTATCCTGCGATTCCAGTTGCACCCGCACACGGCTTAATCGCGGCTCGTGCAAGGCAATCGCCTGCTCCAGGGTGCGCCGGATGCGATCGCGGTCACGCGGGCTAAGCAGGCTATACGAGGAAAAATCGGGAATGCCATAGGTCAATGACGACTTGCGGCACTCCTTGAAGGCCTCCGGAATCAATCGCGCGCCTTCGGAGCGGGTGTTCAGCAGGCTTTCCAGATCGCGCGACACCTGCGCGCGCAACGATGACAGCTCGGCATGCGGCGATAGGCGCGCATCTGAATCGGTCAACCGATCGATCAGCGATTGCATGGAAGCCAGACCATCGACATGGCTGATCGACGCAAGCCGATCAGCTGAACCATCCGTAGCTGAAAGACAGCCGGCATGACGCCGGGTTGGCGGCAATCGGCAACAGTGCCGACGCGGTTATCGGAATATCCTTGCTACCCCACGGGTTGTTCACCCATAGCATGCCGCCGTTGACACTGTCGTCGGCCCCTTCGATCACCACCGCATGGGAGCCATTGGTGCCGGGGGCATTCGTCCATGGCTGCCCATCGGTGATGTGATGAAAGTAAATCAGCGGGCCGTACTGATTGAGCAGATCGATCACGCTGCCGATATTGACCGCCTGATCGGAATCGACCGGGTAAAAGCTGTACGCCTGCATCGGCCCCTGCACCGCTCCGTGCACCGGGTTGTCGATGCACGAGTCGGAGGGGTCGAAGCCGCCGGTGTACTTGCCAATGCCGATGCTGGCACTGCGCAGAAAGGATTCCGTCATCGCCATGCAGGCGACCCAGCAGATCGGGTTCGGCCCCTGGGCCACCATTGGAACGTCGTAGAACACATGGGCCATGTCGCACTCCTTATCCGGCAATCCAAGCATTGAACATCTGTCACTTACACCGTGTCTGGCTTACTCGATCCAGAAATGCGCCAGGCCACCAGTGACGCCCGCGCCGGGAAGCACGCCGTTACCAAGGCCCCATAGCTTGACCCCCGCAAAAACCGGCCACATGCCGAACAGTGCGATGCTGACGCCGCCACCGGTGACGTCCATACCGAGGATGCTGCCTATCTCGCCAGCGGATGCGCCCACGCCAAACATATAGCCACTGCAGGGAAACGACATGCAGTCGAACAACTGCCCCGGCAACACGCCGACGTTGTCGAAGCCGCCGCTGGGATCGGTCTTCTTCGACCAGGCGGCACCGACCGGCGGGCCTTTTCCCGCACCGACGCTGACGCAGCGGTAGCTCACCACCATGGAATCGCCTTCGCTGGCGTTGGACATGTAAATCTTGCCGCTGGAAACGCCGAAGAGAATCGATCCCGAGATCTCTTCGGTGGTATCGATCGACCACCCAGAGTCGTACATCATGCCCATGCGATCACTCCTGCCAATGTCGCGTTTTAATCAAGTGGCGCGACGTCTCCAGCGCATGGCGACGTCGCGTGGCCTGCGATGTTTCCATCACACCTTTTTGTTTGCTTTCAGATCCCAGCCCGACGACGAATTGCCGGCAGCCTTGCCGTTGATGCCGATCTTGGTATAGGTCATTTCCATCTTGCCGAACGCCAGCGAGATGGATTCCAGCGGCACATCGTGGGTATCGCTTTTGCTGTCGCCGCCCTTGCCCACCGAGGTGATGATCACGTCGGTCAGCTTGTACTCGAGGTACTTCGCCTTGTCGCCGCCGGCGCGGTTGAGCGAGATGATCGCCTTGGGAATGGTCTGGCCGGTGCAGCAGTACTCGAACAACTTCGGGCTGGAAATATCCAGGTGATGCATGAAGGTGAAATTCTGGATATTGACCCGCGCCGAACCGAGATTGCCCGCGGATGACGCCGTGCCCGACTGCGGCTGCTGCGCACCAAAACCAAAATTGAGGACCTCGATCCAGTCCTTGTGCTTGTCGTCGGCCGACTCACCCTTGATACCGTCGAGCTGGATAAATGCATCAAATGCCATGGTAGTAACTCCTGGTTGGACTATGCGTCAGTGGGTTCAGCGCGCCGACTTAGGCAGCTCAGCTACCAGGCGCAGGGATACGCTCAGCTCATCGAGCTGGTAATGCGGCCGGAGAAAAGCAACGGCCTTGTAGGCGCCGGGTTTGCCGGGCACATCCACCACCTCGATACTCGCCTCGCGCAATGGGAATTGCGCCTTGCGTTCCTGCGAGGCGTTGTCGTCCAGCAGCACGTACTGGGCGATCCAGTTGTTGAGATAATTCTCGACGCTGGTACGCGAGGCGAAGCTGCCGATCTTGTCGCGCATCATCGACTTCAGGTAATGCGCCACGCGACTCACCGCAAAGATGTACTGCAATTGCGAGGCAAGCCGTGCGTTCGCGTTGGCGGCGTCGGTGTTGTACTCCTTGGCCTTCTGCGCGGATTGGGTAGAGAAGAACGCGGCATAGTCGGTGCCCTTGCAGTGCACCAGCGGAATCGTGCCGAGATCGGCCAACTCTTTTTCGCGGCGATCGGTAATGGCGATTTCAGTGGGGCATTTCAACGCCACTTCGCCATCGTCGGTACCAAAGGTATGCGTAGGCAAGCCCTCGACCAGGCCGCCGCCCTCGACGCCGCGAATCGCCGCGCACCAGCCAAACTTGGCGAACGCGTCGGTCAGCTTCGTGCCTAGTGCGTAGGCTGCATTGGTCCACAAATAGCGGTTGTGCTCGGCGCCGGAAACGTCTTCGACGAAGTTGAAGCTTTCCACCGGCGTGGTTTCCGGCCCATAGGGCAGTCGCCCCAGCACATGCGGCATCGCCAGCCCGACATAGCGTGAATCTTCCGAGCTGCGGAACGACTTCCACTTGGCGTATTCGACCGTGTCGAAGATTTTCGCCAGGTCACGCGGACCGGCCAGATCGGTAAAACTCTCGAACCCGAACAACTCCGGTGAAGCCGCCGACAACAACGGCGCATGCGCTGCCGCTGCCACGTGTGACATTTCCTCCAGCAGATACATGTCTTCCGGGCTGCGACTGAACTCGAAGTCGCCGACCATGGTGGCGAACGGTGCACCGCCGAAGGTGCCGTACTCTTCTTCGTAGATTTTCTTGAACAGCGTGGACTGATCGAAGTCCGAAGCGTTCTTGAAATCCTTGACCAATTCTTTCTTGCTGCAGTTGAGTACCTTGATCTTCAGCGTCGTACTGGTCTCGCTGTTGTCGACCAGATACTTCAGCCCGCGCCAGGAGCCTTCCAGCTTCTGGAACTCCGGCGCATGCATCACCGCCGACAGCTGATCGGAGAGCAGCTTGTCGATATCGGCGATACGCGCATCCAGCGAAGCAATGGCATCGTGCGAGATGGTCAGCTGGCCCTGGGTAACCTGGTTGACCAGCTCGGCGATCAAGTCGCGGGCACGATCGCGTTCACTGTCGTTCTTGGCAATGCGGCTTTGGCTGAGAATGCTGTCGAGCAAGCTGCCTTCCTGGGCTTGAGCGGCATTCTGCGCGGCGTCTTGTGTCTGTGTAGCCATGTCTTACCCCTTCGATACGTATCCGTGATGGGCGTCGGCGTGCTGAAGTCGGCTGGAATCCGCCCCGCTTATTCCTGCTCGTCGGACTTGCCGCCCGAGCCCACTTCCCTGGTCAGGCGAGTGATCTGATCGGTGTTTTGCAAAACCTCGTTCAACAGCTCATCGAACTTGTCGTTGCCGGCCATCTTGTTGCGCAGGTCGGCCAGCTTCTGGCGCGCATCCAGCAGCTTGCGCAGCGGGTCGATCTGCTGCACCACCTGCTCCGGACCGAAATCCTCCAGGCTTCTGAAATTCAGCTCCACGCCGACCTTGGAGCCGTCGCCCTTGAGCCGGTTGTCCACCTGCATCTGCACCCGCGGCTTCATGCCCTTGAGCACGTCGTCAAAATTGTCTTTATCCAGATTGACGAATTTGCGCTCTTTCAACTTGGCCAAAGGCTCGGCCGGCTGTCCGCTGAAATCCCCGATCACCCCGGCGACAAAGGGCAGTTCCTTCTTTTCGATCGCATCACCCACCTCGACGTCGTAGGTAAGTTGCACGCGTGGTGCGCGGACGCGGTCGAGCTTGTGCTGCGTACTTTCTTTCTTGGCCATGAGGGTTCCCCGACAGGTTGGCGGAGCGCACACCGGGCGGGCTGCGCGGCGAATGACAGCGCAAAGTCTAGAAACCGCTGCGGCAGGAAAGAATTAGCCGGACGACCAGTTGGCGGCCTATGACTTTGGCAGAGGAGCATCCACGCCGCGGCCGGCGTCCATGCCCTCAGGCAGGTATTGATCGTGCTGCACAGCCGCCGCGCCACCCGCGAATAGCGCCTGAAACCTGGCCGTCGACGGCGAGCGTTAGCGATGCCACCGCGCCATGTACTTCGGGCATAGGGCGAATTGCCTATCGAAAGACCGCAGCGCTTTCAAACACACTTCAGTGCGACTTCGCGATCGATTGGCCTACGGGCGAATCCGTCATCTTTGTGCCCGTGCCGGTCTAACTGGATCGGCCTTGGCCACCCCGATATTCCGGAGATCTTCATGCGCACGCTTTGTTCCCGCTCAGCCGCCCTGCTTCTGCTGCTGTCCGCAGCCCATGTCTTCGCCGCGGATTTGCCGGCCAATCTGCCCAAGCACAAGCCCGGCCTGTGGACGATGGAGTCGCAGATCGGCGATAGAAAATCGCCGGCCAGCCAGATCTGCCTGGACCCGAGCGTCGAAGCGGCGATGTATAAAATGTCCAGCGCCATGGGCAATAGTTTCTGCCCGAAATTGGACATCCAGGTACACGGCAATAAAGTCGTCACCGACTCGGTATGCACCATGCCAGCCATGCTGGGCGGCAAGGAAATCAACATCACCGGGCACGCCGAAACCACCTTCGACGGTGACGCTGCTTTTCACGGTGAATCGGTGGCGCACTATGACCCCGCGTTCATGGGCAAGACCGAGCGAGTCACCATACAGAACGGTCATTGGGTCAGTGCCTGTACCGCCGGCATGAAACCGGGCGACTTGATTTCGCCCGCTGGCAAACTCATCAACATCAACCAGCTGATGCACCACTGAAAGCCATCAAGCCCTCAGCGGGTAGCCCGCGACACCGGCCATAGACCGGGCGGGCTATCAGGCAATCCGCTCCAGGCGGTAAGCGGCAGCGGGCGCCGCCAGTTCCAGCAATCGTCCATGCGGACCATGACGGTCAAAATAAAGTGCACTGCTGGAGGTCGGGCCCTGCACCCATGCTCCCTTGATCGGCTCGAAAAACGCCCGGCGCTCGCTTTCGCTCAGGTTGGGTACCTCGCGTTTGAACGCACACGGATCGAAATAGCGAAAACACTTAGCCTGACCATCGGGTGTCACCAGGCGCAAGAAACCGCGCAGATGTTCACGCAGCTCATGCATGGGCAGGTTTTCCCGGGTGTGCAACAAAATGCCCCAGCGCCGGCGCCACCCCTCGCACAACACGCTGGCAGCAAAACGGCCCTGCGGATTCAGGCGCACGATATAAGGAGCGGATGCCTCAAGCAACGGAACCAGCTTGCCGGAAAACAGGCAGGCGTACTCCGCGTCGGAGGCATATAGCCGCTCGGCAAGCTTGTCGATTTTGTTACCGTCAAGAACCGCGTAGACGGTGCGTTGACGATCGAATACGGCGAGACGCAACGCCTCGAGCTGGGACCTTCTAAGCATCAATTCGAATCCTTGCCGAGCTGATGGATGCCACCGCCGCATCCGCGCGTCCTGAACTGCCCCCCGGCACCTGGTCAGCGACGTTATCCGCAGGTGAGTCCAAGCGGTATCGCATGATCATGTGAACCGTGCGCGCTCAAGCGGCGACGGAAACGGTTACGTCACGATCTGCGATGGATGCGTTCAGCGGGGCCACCTATGACTCTTCGCGACAGCGGGGTCAGGCGAGGCCGTTACGTAACGCGTAACTCACTGCCTCGGCCACGCTGTGCACCTGCAAGGCCGAGTAGATCTGCCGGATATGGCTGCGCACGGTATCCAGCGAGATCTCCAGCCGCTCGCCGATTTCCCGATACGAAAGACCTTCGACCAGCCCGCGCAATACGTGCAGCTGACGCGCGGTCAGGCCGAGGTCGCGTGGCAATACCCGGGTGCCGAATTGTCCACTGTGGCTTTCTCGCACGATGCGCATCAAGGTGCCGGCCAGGGCGGCGCTCAACGGTGCGTTGTGATGAAGAATCAGATCGAGCTGGTTGAGCAGTTCGTCGTTCGACGCGCTTTTCAACAAGTAACCGTCGGCACCGGCACAGATCGCCGCCAACACCGTTGCCGGCTCTTCGAAGGCGGTCAACACCACGACGCGCAAGGCGGGAAACAGGCTCTTCAGTTCGCGTGTTGCCGCCACGCCGTCGACACCGGGCAAACCGATGTCCGTCAGTACCACGTCCCAGGGCGCCGCCGGATCGAGCGCCCGCGCCTTGCGCGCCGCCTCGAGCAAGGGCGCCGCCGAGGCATAACTCGCCGTCAGTTGAAAGCCGCCCAGGCTGCGGATCAGCAAGGTCAGGCTTTGGCGATAACGCGGGTCGTCTTCGACCGTAACCAGTCGCAACGAGGGGGACACAGATGCATTGGCCACATTCATCCCGCCACGCTGCCGCAGATGGCCTGTCATGACAAGCACATGATCATGCGGTTGGATGGGCGCGGCGAACATAATCGAGGCGGATTCGCGAGCCAAAACCCGGCGTACTGACGATATCGAGCCGCGCGCCGATCGCCGCCGCGCGGCGACGCATGCTTTCCAGTCCGGTGCCGGAAACATCAGCATCAGGATCGAAACCGTAGCCATCGTCTTCGATCGTCAACTGCAGGCCACCATCGTCAAGCTCAAGCAGCTCAAGCTCGACATGGGCGGCATCGGCATGCCGGGCGATATTGTGCAGCGCCTCCAAAGCCAGCAGCAGTACATGCCGGCGTACTTCGGGCTTCAAGGTGGTGGCGCTGGGCTCGATCGGCAAACGCACCTGCAGCGAAGGATGCTCGCCAGGAAACAACCGGCGCGCGTGATCGGCCAGTTGCTGCCCTAGCTCGGCAATGCCGGCTCGGCCGCTGCGCAGGGTCCACACCAGCGAACGCAAGCCGCCACCGAGCAGCTCGGCCACCGTGGCGATCTGCCCGGCGAGCCGCCGCCGTTCTTCGGTTTCCACCGCCGCCCGCGCGGCAAGGCTGGCCAGCATGCCGATGCTGCCCAGCCCAGAGCCCAGTTCGTCATGCAGATCCATGGCGATACGGGTGCGTTCACGCTCCACCCGCAACAAAGCGGTGACGCGCATCTGATAAATCAAAATGACCAGCGCCAACGCCGCCAGTACAAACAGCGCTCGCGCCCAATACGTGCGATACCACGGCGGCAGCACCCGAAAACGGATGTCGGCCGGCGTCTCAGACCAATGTTGCCCGTCCAGGCTGGCGCTCATTTCAGCCTGATAGTCACCGGGCTCAAGCGCGGCAAACTGCAACACCGGCAACCGCGTCGGCACCGACCAGCCGCCCTGCCCCAGCAAGCGCGAACGAAAGCGCAACAGCGAGCGATCACGGAAGCTCAGCGCGGCGAACTCAAGATCGAGTCGATGTGCCGAAGGGGCCAGTTCAACGGCGCCATCCGCGGGCTGCTCCTGGCCATCGATCCGCGCCCGCACCGGTACAATGCGCGGCACCGGCAGGCTGCCGTTGCGCACCGCGCGCGGCACCCGCCAGACGCCTCGGTTGCCGGCGATCCAGAGATCGCCGTTGGCCAGCTCCAAGGCCTCGATCGAGCTGTTGCCCGGCAAGCCATGCCAGATGCCGAGGCTCTCCTGCACCTCCCATTTGGCGGCACACGCGTCACAAGGCATGACGCGCAGCAGCGCCCCCACACCGGCCGCCCACCAGCCACCGCTTGGCGCCTTGGTCAGGTTTTCCAGTACGCCACTGATCGCTTCGCTACCGGGCAAAAGCAGCACGCTTTTGCCGTCATAGGCATACAGGCCATTCGACGCGGCCAACCACGCAGCGTTTGCGGTCACCACGGTTGCCGAGTTGAATTCTTCGCCCGGATTGGGCACGCAAGCCTCGCGATGGGCGCTGCTGTCGCTGTCCAGATGTAAGCGGCAGGTCGCGGAGGTATCGGCCACCTGCACGGCGCCGTCCGCGGCGATCCAGACCACGTCCGGCGCTTGTCCAGAGGGAAGAAGTGTCACCGGCTGCGGCTGCCTGGCGCCCTGATTGAGCCGCAGCAGGCCCTGATCGGTAGCGAACCACAGCGTGCCGTCCGTGCCGGTGGCGCATTGGCCGAGATTGACTACATCGCGGCTCGGATACGTATACATCTCGCGCAGCTGGTTGCCGCGCCAGGCCAGCAGATGATGCCCATCCGAGACCCAGATATCGCGCTGGGCATCGACACAGATGCGCCCATAAGCGCCCTGCGAGGTCGGTATGAAACGGCGTGGTATCTGCGGGGTGCTAAAGCGCGCCAAGCCCAGCCAGGTCGCCACCCACAATTGCCCGTCGGCTTCGGCCAGATCGTAGCTATGCATGGACGGCAAGCCCTCTTCTTCGCCCCATTGCCAGGTGTCCGGCTCGGGAAACTGCAACAGCCCGACAAAGGTCCCCAGCCACAGGCTATGTTCGCGGTCTTCCAGCAACGGGCCGCCGCTGGGCAGGCCTTCGTGCACACCGATTTGGCGAAGCCGGCCATCCGGCTCGATCGCCAGCAACAAGCGGTCCAGCGCCAGCCAGACCGTGTGCCCACGCTCCAGCATATCCATCGCCCGCCCCAACGGGCGGCCCACGTCGTGAACCCCGGCGCTGTCGATCATCCATAAGCCGTTATTCAGATGGCTGGACACCCATAACGGCCGTCCCTCGCTACCGCCGGCGCTAAGCCACAGGCCGGGCGCGTGCAGCAGTTCGCGCGCGACATCGGGCGTATGCAAACACCAAAGCCCCTGGTCGGTGAATACGTCGACGCAATCCCCGCGCACATGCAGGCGCAAGGGCGACTGTCCGCCAAACGCCGTATTCGAAAATCGATGCCAGCTTTGCTGGCGATCCCGCCACCACACCTCATTGCGACGGCTTAGCCATAAGCGGCCTTGTCCATCGAAGTCCAACGACGTGACGGCGCTCCAGCCCGCGGCATCCGGGCCTTTCAGTGGCAGCAGATCGTCCCCCACGCGACGCAGTACACCGCCATTTTCAGTGCGCAGCAGCAGCTCATCATGCGGTCCATACGCCATGTCCCTGACCAATTCATCAAGCCGATGCGGAGCCCAGCTCAGGAATTCGCGGCCATCGAAACGCACCAGTCCGCGCGAAGTGCCAAGCCACAGAAAGCCCTGGTCATCCTGGGCCAGCGACTGCACTTCGCCCGAATTCAGGCCGAAACTCTGGTCGTAGATGCGGAAATTGCTGCGCTGGGCGAATGCCGGCGACAACAGCATCAGCCAGGCGAAAACGCCCGCGATCCAGCGGATAGCGAACCTTGTTGGCCTGGTTGTCTGGCATGGCGTTGCTAGCACGCGGCGATTCTAGCGGGCGCTGTAACAGCGTGGAGTGATGACCGGCGAGCGTCGCGAGACGACTGCGGCCGCGGGGAATACCCAGCCCTTGCCGCTTGGCAACATTCACGCGAGCTAGACATCAAGAGAAAGCTCCACAATCTGAGCGGATGGGTCTTATGTATGCTCCGGTGACGCCAAGCCGATTGAGCGGCTTCTCTCTCCAGCCCGCAGGGGATGAAGTTATCTGCCGCTCGCCCTGCCCCGGCCCGCAAGAGACGACCACCGATCAACCCGGTATACCCACTCTGTCGCGAATCGACGACAGCACCACTTCATCACGCACCACTTCGGACAACCACACATCGAGCGGCGTATTCGCCCAGATCACCGCCTTGTCCAACATGAAGGAGACCGGATTGTGCGGCTCGGTGCGGCGAAAAAATTCCGCGATCTGGCCCAAGGCCTGCAGCGCTTCTTGCTTGCTGCTCGCGCTGTTAGCCGATAGATCGAGCGCGCCAAGAGCCTGGGTTGCCGGCGAGCTTGCTGACGCCGCAGGCGCTGTCCCCTCCGCCGCCGCGGCCACCGCCGCGCCACCGATACCTTTCGCCTGGGCGGTCTTGGCGATCACCTGACGCAACCGTACCAAGGCATCTTCCAGCGCCGCCAACGAGGGCGCCGCCCGCCCCAGCCGGGTATCGACGATTTGCTTTAAGGGCTCGAAAGCGGACAGCGCGGCAGTTGCTTGTTCCAGCCATGCTGAAACCTGTTCGGTGGAGCTTTCCAGCATGGCCTTGTCGAACGCTTCGCCAGTCATGCGTCCCTCATCCAGCGCGGCCTGATATGCCTCCCTGCTCTGCCGGCCCAGATTGTCGACCTCGCGCGAGTCTTGCCAATCCATCAAGGTCACGGCTCTGGCGCCGCCGGACATCGGCAGCTTTCGCAGCGCGTCGCCCGCATAGATATTGAACCAGGCGAGTTTGGCTGCGCGCTCTTCGGCATCGTCGCCGTCCAGTTCGGGAAACAGCCCTTCCCAGCGTTGGTCCAGCAGTCGCTGCAGCAGTTCGAAAGCTTGCGCCGCGCCAGACAAGCCGTCGACGGAGATCAACGCCTCGCCCAACCAGACGGCCATTTGCAAATCTTTGCTCTGCCTGGCCAGCACCTCGCTGGCGAGCTTGATCACCTGTCGCCAGTCGGCCACTTTCAATTCGGTCTGCCACTCGCCCTGGCGCAAGCTCGGGTCATCGGCCCGACGCGCCTCGCGCACGCGGTCGTAAACCGTATTGAAGCTCACATCTTCGCCGCAAGGGCGATCGGGCGAGATCGGGGCAAGCAATTCGGCAAGATCAACGCTCATGACAAACTCCCTACGTACCGCGTTATTCATTCGATGATGGCGCCAGGCAAACTGACCGGCGTGCTGCGTGCATTGAGGTATTGCTTCATCGGATCGGATAGCTCGATGGTCAGAAACACCTGCGCCTGACTGAAGCCGGCATCACGCAGGCGCGCGGTGATATCGGCCCATTGCAAGGCGTTATAGGAATCGTGGAAATCGGCCAGCACATAGCCGTGCGAGCCGGTGGCGAAATCTTTCAACAACTGTTGAAAGCCATCCGCGCCGCTATACAAACGGGTCAGCACCAGCGGCTCGGCCGCCGCCGCTACCGCCGGCGCCGCGCTGGACGATTTGGCCGGCACCAAACTGGCCTCGGCGGGCGCAGGTGTTTCCATGCTGATGCGCAGGCTCGCCTGAGTACAGGTAGCCGGTGACCAGAACACCGCGACTTTTGCCTCGGCCAGCGAGGCCGCCTTGCTGCTGGCACTGAAGTTGCGATCCTTGCAGTCGATTTGCAGCACCGTGCCCTGCGCGCCTTCCACCAGACTGCCTAGCTGGCTGGGGCCGCTAAAGGTAAAGCTGCCTGCCAGAAAGGCTTGCTCGGTGTTGAGCGACGGCTGCACCTGGCCCTGGGTGGCCAGCATCGACTGAAAACCCGCCGTCAACGGCAAGCTCACCCCGCCGACACGGATCGGCGTGCGCTCGCGCTCGCTGACAAAAGGCGCCAACGAATCGCTGACGAAGGCATTGAGCTTGCCCTGCGGACCATACAGCGCGGCCAGTTGTTGTTCCGGCGGCAATTGCTTCAGCGGCGTCACCACGCCGTCACTCCAGCGCTGCTGCAAATAACCGGCGGCCCGTTGCACGGTAAGAAAAAGCAACAGGCGCGACGGCCCTTGCACAATCGACCAAGCGCCGAGATCGTCGCCCTTGAACTGAGAGGCGTAATTGTCCGCGGGCCGGTCCACCGATTGCAGCAGGGTGGCGTATTCAGAGGCCGGCGGCTGCGTGGCCAGGCCCTTGCCGCGATAAATATCCGCAACGATCTGGTAGAGATTCTGGTCGCCGCCCTCGGCCTGCAAGCGCAGATAGCCGTTGGCAAACAGCGCGCGCTGCGTCTGAAGTACCTGGCGGCGAGTGTCCAATACGGCCAGCAACCAGGTCGGCGCCTCGGCTTCGGTATGCCGAAAACCGCCGACTAGCCCTTGCCACAACGGACCCCAGCCTTTTTTCCATCCGGCCGCACGCGCTTGCTGCCAGGCCAGATGCCAGCGCACCGAGAACGGCAAGCCCAATGGCAATCCGAGCAGGTTGCGCTGCTGGCTTTCAAAAAAAAAGCGGTAGGGGTTGTCGTCACCGGCGGCGCGCTTGGCCAATTCGCCATCGCGCCCTTTCCACAAGGTCACCCCATCGAAAAAGCGCGACTGAAATAACGCCCAGGCGCGAAAGTAGCTGGCGAAGTAGGCATGGCGAAGCCCATCAGCCAGGCTTTTTTTTTCCGCCAGGGTGTCGCCGATGGTGCTGGCCAGCGGCGACACCACGCCGTTCCAGATATCGACCGTATAGGCGGCCGAGATGGTCGGCAGGCTGCCGGCATCCACCCCGACCAGGCGATCGGACGGCAACCAGAAATCCTGCATGCGCGGCCCGTTCAAGCGCTTGTCGGCCCATGCCTCGAGATCCTGCGGACGCGGCGTATAGACGGCTAACAGGCGTTGCAGTTCGGTCTCCAGCCGATGCTGTTCATCATCGAGCACCTCGTTCTTCTGCCAGCGCAGATAACCGAGGTAGGTGGCGAGCAAGGCATCGGCGTTGTCACGATCGCGGCGAGTGTCGGCATCGGCGGTGAAGAATGGCGCGAACAGGCGGGAGCGCGGGTCGAACACCACGTTGTATGGCGTCTCGCGTTCGAGGCAGGGCTCACCGCTGCGGCGACAGCGCTGCAGCATGCGCAGGCGCTGGGTTACCGCCAGCACGTGCTCAATGCCGACGCGGCCATTGGCCAGGTCGGTATCGATCATCTGGTCGTAAGGGGCCAGGATCAGGCTGGAAAAATCACCGACCACCACCTGCTTGAGCTGCTCGATATCGCGATCGGAGCGGCGCAGGCCAAAACCCAGCTGACTCTGCTCGGCGCTGGCCTCCAGCTGTTCGATCGTGCGGCCGCAACCCGCCACCCAGGCGATACGGCCGCTGGCCCCGGCATTTTCACGGCCCTGGCAAGCCGCGCGCGTCTGCGCCAGCAACTGCGTATCGCCGCTACGCGCCTGACTCAATCCAAAGGTGAGATAGCCGGACAAGCCAAGCAATGCGACCACGCCCAACGCCGCCACGCCGACGCGCCCTGCACTGCCTTTCAGGCTTGGTGCGGCCAGCGGCTGGTCGCCGGGCAGAAAGCGGGTGAACAGATCGCCGACAAAAGCGCCGGCCGGCGCATCCTTGCTCGCGCCGGCGGCCAGATAGAAACCACGCCAGCGCGGCGTGCGTTGAAACGGGTTGTCTTCCAGCAGCAAGCCGACGAAGCTGCGCAGGCCGGTTTGCAAGCGCGTAATCGCCTGTACGAATTCGAATACGCCACGGCGTCCGCGCACTTCGTGCTGTGCCGCCAGCGCGGTGAGCCGCAAAGCGTGCAGGCGCTCGGCCATCGGCGCGAACAGACTGTCGAAGGCGTTACTGGTGCCGGCGCTGACCGCCTCGTTCTCCGGCAATCGATGGCCTAGCGCCTGGCCGAAGGCTTCCGCCGGCACGGCGGCGCGGAACGCGGCATAACCCGGCAACAGCTCCAGCCCGGTGACCACGAAGTACACCGGCAAGCGAATCTGCAAATGCTCCATGCTTTCGTCGACCAGCCGGCGCAGACGCATGCTGGTGGCTTTCAGTTCGTCCGCGTCGCCGAGCAGGCTGCGCGCCGCGATGCACACCACCATGCCATTCAGCGGCAACTGATCGCGTTCGCTGGCCAGCTGCATCAAGGCCTGGTACCACAGGCCGCGCTCGGTGCGCGCGCCGGCATCGCAGACGATGCGCGGGCTGGTCTCGATCGCCAGCATCGACTTGAAAAACCACCAGCGCCACACCGTATCGGCGTCGTCGCCACTGGGTGCCGGAAACGGCGAAACCGTGCTGGCCGCGCGCAACAGGCCATGCACATTGGCCTCGGCGTCACCGAGAAACAACATCCATGGCACGCGATACAACGGGTTGCGGCCACCGGCCATTTCAGGCGAGCGCTGGATGGTGCGTTTGGCCTCCTGGATGGCCGCCTGCATCTTGGCCAGCGGCTCGCGTTCGTCGTCGGGATTGCCCGGACCCAGATCGCCGATGCGCTGGCGTGTGCGACCCGCGCGCGAATAGCGTTTGGCGCCGGCGGTAAACCACCACAGCACCGCCACCGCGGCAAGGCAAAGGCCGAGCAGTTGCCAGAAACGCGGGGGAATACCCGGCACCAGCGATGGCGCCACAAAAACGATCAGTGCCAGCAGCACGATGCCACCGAGCACCAGCAAGGCGGATTTCAACCACGGTTGCGATGTGACAGTCATGGTCCAGGCTCCCTTAGCGCGCCGGTTCGGTCTGGATGGTCATGAAGTCGGCGACGAATTTGTCATCGCCACGATTCGCTTCGACCGCTTGCTTGAGCAATGGCAGGTAGAGGTTGGCTGCTTCATTGTCAGGGCGCAGCCCCTGGTACAAAGGCTTACTCGTGGAAACCACGGTAATCAACTCCTGTCCGAACGGCGCGTCCACGGTGATCCAGCCACCGCCCTGTACACCGGACTGGCCTACGTCGAGTTGCTGGCTCGCGGAAATCAACTGCCCGCTATGCGGTTCGCGCTGGTTCGGCAACAAATGAAACACCTGCCCTTCGACGGTGTAGTAATCGACGTACAGATAACCCTCGTGATTGGCCTGGATCAGTTTCACGATCACTTGCTCATCCTTGACGAAGCGGTCGGTATGGCCGGTCGTCGGCGTCACCGCCAGGCCGTCGTGGCGGTCCAGATTGCGCTGGCGATACGGCGTAAGCAGCTTCACTACTTCGCAATGCGGCCAGATCAAGACTTTCACCTGATAGCTCGGTGTCTTGACGCCGGGGATGGCGGCTACATCGGTATGCAGACGCTCCAGGTCGACCGGCTTGGAGACATAGCCGCTGATCGCGGTGACGCCGTCCTTATCCACGTTTGCCGACAGATCGGCGCAGGTGTAGCCGGCTATTTCCTGGGCCACCAATTGCTGCACGCTGGGTCCGACCAGCTTGGCCGGCGAAACGAAGAACCACACCAGGTAAGCCAGCGGAATCAACAAGGCCACGGTGGCGCCGAGCTTGAGCACCAGGCTATCCCATTGCTTGGGATAGCGTGGCCCCGAAGGGTCCTTCATCAGATAAGGCTGCGGGGTGATCTGTTCTTCACGCAAGGTGTGCAGCGGGGCCGGCGCTATCGGCAACTGGCGGCTGTTCAACTCCTTGATCTTGCCCAGCTCGCCGTGGTCGCCGGTCTCGTAGTAGTACTGGCCGACAAAGCCGAGCAGCAGCGCGTGGTAGTACACCTCACGTACTTCTTCGTCGCCGCCTTTGAGATTGGACAGGTGCTCGAAAAACTCGTTGCCGGCGTTGTTGGTGTTGAACAAGCTCACCTGCATCGGGCTGGCGTGGCTCCACCAGGTCGGATTGCGCGTGATGATTTCGTCGAACCAGGCCACCACGGCAAACGCTGCCGCCTCCACCGCCGCCGCTGGCTTGCCCGCCGCCAAGGCGTTGCTGCGGGCCTGTTCGACCAGCGTGCGTGCACGCGCATAAGCCTCAGCCACACTGCCTTGCGCGACACCGCCGGCAATCTGTTCGTCAATGGCCAGGCCCAGGGAGAACAGCGGCGCGAAATATTCCAGCAGGCGTGCCATCGCGTCACTCCTCCGAGCCTACGGGGTACAGCTTGATCACCGTCTGATCGGGTGGAAGATCGCAATACACCGCCATATCGCGCGCGTTGCGAATGCCTTGCCAGAACGGATGCCGGGTATCGATGAGAAAATAAGTGGTGTTGGGGGTCTTTTGCGGCAGCTCTTCCGGCGGTACCGGCAGCAGGTCGATCTTCAGGCCGAACAACGCGGCTTGCAGCAGACGCGGCATTTCATCCACCGAGCAGATCTTGCCGGTGCGCGACAAGCGGCCGAACAGATCCTGCCCGCGCAACTCCGATTCAAAGGCCAGGTAAAAGCGCGTCTTGTCCGACTCGAACAGATTGGCCGGCAGCTCCGCCTTGTATAGCCGCCCGTCGAAGGTCAGCGTGATGCCCACCTCGGCCCCGACGGTAAGCGCCTTGATCAGCGCCTCCGCACGCTGAAAGGCTATGCGGAAACAGGCGCGCAGATTGTCGTGATCATAGGGCGGCAGCTCGGTTTCCGCCGGGTTGTCACGAGTGCCGCCGGCAAAGCCGATCTCCTCGGAGAACACCGAAAACTCGGCGACCAGTTCACGCAGTTGCTGGTACAACGGATACGGACCGGTGACGCCGCCGCGCACATGCTCTTGCAGGTCGGCGATGTAGCGCGCGAAGGTCTGCATCATCACCACCCGCATCACCTCTTGCGCGCTGGTCGAGGCGGCACGGATACCGCGTTGACGTTTCACGCCGGAAAAATCCGCGCCGCGCGAAGCCAGCAGATCGCGCAAGGCTCGCGTCCAGCGGCTGAGATTGACCGAGCCCTGCAAGGCGATCAGCGGCGGAATGTAGTCACTGGACGGCTTGAAGCGTCCTGGCCCGTTCGGCACGATTTCGGCGAATTTGTAGGCTTCGCAGGCGGCCAGCAAGGCATCCGCGCCTTCATCGAGGCTGCTGATGATTTGCGCTTGATAGCCTAGAAAGTCGACCTCGGCGGCCGGCGCCTGCGGATCGTAAGGGTCAGCCCGCGATTCGCCGTCCAGCCGATGCCGCGCCGGCAGTCGGCTGCCGCGTTCGTCGTTTCGTCCCAGGCCATCGAGTGTGCGTTCGCGCTTCAGCACCAGATACAACGCGATCGGCTCGTTGTTGGGCACGCTCAGTTCGAGCAGGCTGCGTTCGGGCAGGCGCGCATTGCCGCCGCCTTCGGCCGTGGCCGCCACGCCACCGCTGATCAGCTCGCCCTGACGGGTCAGCAGCACAAAGCGTTCCAGCGTCGCCATGCCGGTGGCCAGCGCATCTTCACGCAACACCAGCGATTCGAAACCCCAGTAATACGGCGAGAACTGCCGATGCAGGCGCAAGGCATAGGTCTGCTGCCAGGCATCCTGTGCCTGAAGATGCTGCGGGGTCAGAAAACCGCCCTGGGCCCAATGAACTTGTCGTACCGGCTGCATGGCGCTGCGTCCTTATCGATGCCTGTTTCAAAGAATGGAAAAAGCAGCCAGCGAGGGCCGCCAGCATGGGCTGGCGCTGCGCTTGCTCGCGGGGGCGCTGGTTCCGTACACGATCTGTTCCAAGTCATTCACCATGCCTGTGCCGTCACGCTAAAACCGCGGTGCGCCAGCCCGGCCAGCAAACCATCCTTGCCGGCGAGGTGAATCGCCCCGACGGCAACAAAGCAACCGCCTTGGCGCAGCAGTGGTTCCAACTCTTCCAGCCAACGTGCATTGCGCTGTTCCAGCAGGCACTCGCGGGCATGTCGCTCGGCCTTTTGCGCGTGTTCGTCCAAGCCGTGCATGGCATCGATATCCGCCAGCCAGCCCGGCAAATTGCCGTCGCGATAAAAAGCCAACGAACGTTCGGTTTCCTGGCGTAGCGCCTGCGGATCGGCCAGCCGCTGCTGCAACACCACGGCGTAATCCGTGGCCGAGGTGCAATCGAGCGCGGCGAGTTGATCCTCCAGGGTTTCCAGATGCACCAGGCGCAAATTGTGACCTCGCGCGAGGTCTTCCACGATGCGATCGATACTGCGCGGCGGTGCCTGCTCGGCCCCTTCTTCCAGCAGCGTCATCACCACCCACGGCTTAAAGCGATTGAGCTGGCTGCCTTTGTGTTCGGGTAGCAAGGTGGCCAGTTCGATGAACTCGGTGCCCCCTATCAGCATCGCCAAGGTCTGTCCTTCGGCAAGATAACGGTAACGGTCGTAACGAGGCTCCCACGGCGTGTGGCTGTCCACTTCGTTGACCAGCACACGCTGCGCCTCGACCGCGCTGCGCACGCGTTGCAGGTCAAGCCCCAGCTCATCGGAGGTACCGATGTGGATCGTGCCGAACAGCAAACTGTCGGGCTTTCCCGGCACCGGCGAATGGATGCGAAACAACACCCCGTGAGCCGCGGCCCAATCAGTAACGGCGCCCTCTTGCGCCCGCAACGGCAACCACGCCAACAACCCGCAACTCAAGGCGAGCAGAAGACGCAAGCTTTGCAATGGCCTTGCCGGCAGCATGGCTCGATTCCCCGTCATGAACATCGCCGATTCTCACGACGCGCCCGCACAACAGCCATATCACGTAGAGCCTAGGCCGTTCGGAGAACGCCTGGCCGATTGTCCCCGGCGGCACATACCGCTATGTTGCTGGCGCGCAGACATGCCTTAAAAGGAAGCATCGCGGTGCGCCATGGGGAATGAAATGCACATACTTATTGCCGATGACCATCGACTAATCGTCGAAGGCGTCAAACTCAAACTCGCCGAGCTGGACGCGGCGACCGAATTCTCGGTCGCCATGGACATGGACGAGTTACGCCAGGCGATCCGTGACGAGAATCCACCTGATCTGGCACTGATCGATATCACCATGCCGGGCGTGCGCGGCAACCAGCACCTGGCCGAGTTTATCGAGGCCCTGCCCAGGGTGCCGGTGATCGTGCTATCCGGCTCGGAAGACCCTGCCCTGATGAAAGACGTGCTGGCGATGGGCGTGCAGGGCTTTATCCCCAAGGCGTATTCACCTGACGTGATGCTGTCCGCGATACGGCTGGTTTTGTCCGGCGGCGTCTACGTGCCACCGATGATGCTGCAAGAAGGTAATGGGCATGCCGCGCCGGTGCCGGCAGTCCAGATGGACTCCCACGCCAGCCTCGAGGCATTGGAAGAACGGTTGCGCAAATTGCTCACCGAACGGCAAGTAGACGTACTGCGGCTGCTTTCACAGGGTAAGCCGAACAAGGTGATCGCGCGCGACCTCGGCATTAGTGAGGGCACGGTGAAGATCCATCTCGCGGCAATCTTCCGTGCGCTCAATGTGCGTAACCGAGTCGAAGCCGTGGTCGCTTCGCGGCGCATCAGCGGCTTATAGACATCGATTCCGATCCGATAAGCAGCGGCCAGGGAATCAGTCGGCGGCCGACGTTCTGGGCTGCCCGCGTTACCGTGGCGCAGGCAGCTTTTGAACATGGCAACAAACCAGCGGCGTGGCCCGGCAGGCGGTTATGGATCGATCTACTGACTGCCGCGAATGCCAGCTTGCCTGCCGACACCGATCAGTTATCCCCGTGTCATTTATCGCCCATGAGTACAGCGTATGCTGCGGCAACTGGAGCCCGGGAACGCTCCGTATCCGTACCGGTAGAGCATCCGATCAGTAGCAGGGGAGATGCCACGTTGCGCCAGGAGGAAACCCCATGTCTTGGACGCCGCCCCGCTCGTCGCGGTGCAGTCGGATTGCTGCATTGGCTGGTGCTTCTGCTGGGCATGCTCATCCCCACGCTGGCTACGTTGCAAACCGTAAGCATCGAGCCACCGCTGGCATTCGGCATCCTGCCGATCGGTGGCCCCTCCGAATCGGCGACTGCATGGCGGCCGATGCTCGACGACATGAGCCACGCCCTGCAACGCCCCATCCATAGCGTTTCGGTAAGCACTTATGAAGGCCTCGCCCAGGCCCTGGCCGACAAGCGCATCGATCTTGCCTTTGTTTCCGGGCTGCTGGCACTGGATGCCGTCACCAAAGACCACATGCAAGTCATCGCCCAGCTCAGCAGCGATGATCGCTCGCGCGGTTATTACTCGCTGCTGATCGTCGGCAAAGACTCCCCCATCCACAATCTGGATGACTTGCTGCGTCAACCCGGCCGTTGGCGTTATGCGCACGGCGAAACGCTGTCAGTGTCCGGTTACCTGGTGCCGGAAACCCAATTGTTCGCCGAGCGCAAACTGAATTCGGACACCTTTTTTGCCAGCGTCACGGTGAACAACCACCAGAACAACGCGCTAGCCGTAGCCAACGGCGAAGCCGACGTCGCCAGCAACAACACCGCCGACCTGCAACGCTTTGCCAAACAATTTCCGGACCAATACGCCAGGCTGCGCATACTGTGGAAATCCAGCCTGATCCCCCACGCGGTAATCGTCATGCGCAGCGATCTGGCGCCCTCCTTGCGCCATCAAATCATCGATTTCGTCACCCAATACGCCAAGCACGGCCGCAATGCCGCCAGCGAACTGGCCAAGCTCAGACTCATTCACGACATCAGCGGCTTCGACCCCGCCGGCAACGACACCCTGATTCCCTTCGCCGACATCCAATACAACCTCGAACGCCGCCGCGCGCTCAGCGCACAATGGGTCAGCAAAGCCGCCATGCAGACCCGCCTGCAGAAAATCGACGCCGACCACAGCCAACTCCTGCGCCGATTGCAGACGACAGCGAAACCCTGAGCTCCCCTGCGCCATCCCCTGCCCTGCCCGCAGGAGATGCCTGGAGGGGTGATCCTTGCCTCACCGTTTTCTGTAAGGCGCGAATGGGTTGGCAAACTTGGGCATTTGATTTGACACGAATCACCTAGCCCATAAAAAAGGCCCCGAATCGCTTCGGGGCCGGTAGCAAATCGGGGGCGATTCGCTATAGGGGTGCCCAGGTCATCGGTCTTGGCTTCCACGGCCTGCCTGACTCGCTGGGCAACACCACTTTGGAATAGACACTTGCCATGGTCAATCCGGCTATATCTGATAATCACGTAAGCCGGGGCCTACAAAGCTAATCCGCGTGTCCACGGTGCTCTATGGCTTACACACTGGTGTTTTACGCACGATAACGCCGTATCAAGGCGTATGGATGCGCCGATCGTGTTTCAGAATGGGCCTACAGCAAGTGACACACTGCACTTACACGCACCTGACATCAGTACTCCCCACAATACCCGCACTTTTATGAGCGATTCGGCAGGGACGTATGTCAAGGATAGGCAGTCTGGTCAGATGGGGTACGAGTGTGCGTCCGGCATGGTTTCTGTTGTTCGGCCTAGGGTTGCAAGTGGCCGGACTGGCCCTTCCGGGAGCGGCCCATGCGAACGACTATTACGGCGCCCCTTACAGCATCAATTATCTGGGGGAGCTGGGACCCTATCAGTCGGAAGGCGAGGCCGTTACGGCGCTCAGCAACTATCTTTCGGCAGGTTGCCCCACCTGCACGATTTACGTCCGCTATTTCGATACACATGCGAAGGATAGCCAGCTTGCGGCACAGGTCACGACCGATCCTACGACTACCGGCTGGGGCGTGTGGGCTACCGAGCTCCCCAATAACCCGATAAAGACGGCGGGCAGTTGCAACCCAAACAACGGCGGTAATGGCGATAAGACCATGCTGACCTGTCCGGGTGGGATCACGGTGCACGATCCGATCAACGCATCGACGGGCAACAAGTACATTCAAGAGACCGATGCCATCTCGGACTCATCGCTGACGTTCCGGCGCTTCTACAACAGCCAGAGCATCGTGCCCTCGGGAAGCCTTGGCTCCCGTTGGCGCCACTCGTTTGATCGCTTTCTAGAGATCAATCTATCGAGCCCCGGCATGACGGGCACCGTCAATACCATCCTGCTTGATAGGCCCGATGGTCGCCGTGAACAGTTTCAGCTGAGTAATGGCGTTTGGACCGCCGAAGCGGATAACCCCGACGTCCTCACCGAGCAGGATGATGCCACTGGCCACGCCATCGGCTATACCGTTTTCATGGCCGGCCCGCATCAGGTCGAAAAGTATTCGGCGACGGGCTTGCTCCAATCGATCACGGATCTCTCAGGAACCGTAACGACCTTCACGTACAGCACAGCGACCACACCCCTCACGCTCGCACCCAAGCCCAATCTGTTGCTGACGGTCACCGATCCTAACGGCCGCAACCTTAATTTCACGTACGACAGCAACGCTCGCCTGCAAAGCGCGGTATTGCCGGATGGTGGCGTGCTGGCCTATGCCTACGACAGCAACAATAACCTGGCGTCGGTGACTTATCCCGACACGCATACACGTCAGTATCTCTACAACGAACAGTCCCTGACCAGCAAAGCCAATCTGCCTCATAGTCTGACCGGGATCATCGACGAGAACGGTGGGCGCTATCAGAGCACCGGGTACAACAGTTCGAACCAAGCGATATCCGACAGCCTGGCGACCGGTGCGGAAGCCGTAACGCTCACTTACCGTGCTTATGGTGGCCCGACGACACTCACCATGCCGCTTAGCGGCTCGACCAATCTTGGCATTCAAAATTATCTGGGTGCCCCCAAGGTTACGAGCAGTTCGCAACCTTGCGGCACGGAATGCAATCAACCGTGGAAGTCACTCAGCTATGACCCAAACGGCTGGCCGAGCAGTTCCACGGACTTCAATGGCAACGTCACCGGCACCACCTTCAGCGGGCTGGGCCTCGAAACCCTGCGTATCGAGTCCAAGGGCAGCACCACGCAGCGCACCATCACGACGACCTGGGATTCGACGTTACGCAAACCGCTGACCCGTACCACGGCTGATGCCACGGGCGCACTGGTGGCGCAAAGCGCGTGGGTCTACAACGCACGTGGCCAAATGCTCGCCAGTTGCGATATGGACCCCACGGTGCCCGGCGCCGCGAGCTACACCTGCGCTATCGCCGGTACACCGCCCGTCGGCGTGCGCCGTTCAACCTTTGCCTATTGCGATGCGGTCGATACTACGCAATGCCCCTTGGTCGGCCTGCTTTTGAGCGTAGATGGCCCGCGTCTGGATGTCGTCGATGTCACGCAATACCGCTACTACCTGACGACGGATGAATCCGGCTGCGGCACCGTGGGCGGAACCTGCCATCGTGCAGGCGATCTCTATCAAGTCACCGATGCGCTTGGTCACGTGTCCGCCGTGGTGGCCTACGACAAAAATGGCCGGGTGGTTCGTCAGCGCCGTGCCAATGGCGTGATCACCGATCTCACTTACAGCCCACGTGGTTGGCTGCTCACGCGCACCGTGCGGGCTCACGCTGATGGCTCGTCGTCGGCACAGGATGCGACCACCACCGTGGTCTATGACCCAACGGGAACTGTCCATCAAGTGACCGACCCCGATGGTGTCACCGTCACGTACACCTATGACGGTGCGCACCGCCTGACCGACATCACCGATGCCAGCGGCAACCGTATCCATTACACCTTGGATGCATCGGGCAACCGTCTCACGGAACAAACCTTCGACACCACCAATACGGTGCGTCGTAGCCTTACCCGCAAGTACAACACTCTGGGTCAACTGGTCAGCATCACTGATGGCCTGGGCCAGGTTGTGTACAACGCCGGTTTCACGGACAGCTACGATGCCAATGGCAATCTGGTTCATACAGCGGATGCCTTGGGTGTGCAACGCAAGCTGGGCTATGACGGATTGAATCGTCTGGTCAGCACGCTGGATAACTACAACGGTGCCGATGCGGCCACGAAGAACACATCGACCGTGGTTATCTTCGACGCGCTGGATCGCCTCAATGGCATCAGTGATCCGGATACCCTCAACACCACCTATGACTATGACGGGCTGAGCAATGCCAAGGCCCTGCACAGCCCGGATACCGGCACCGCATCGCCGTTCGTCTCCGATGCTGCCGGCAACCGCATACAGCAGACGGATGCCAATGGCATCACCAGCACGTCGGCCTATGACGCATTGAATCGAGTGACGTCGGTGAACTATGCCGACACCTCGCTCAATGCCACCTATGCCTATGACGAAGCCGATAGCATCACGGGCTGCAACGGTTCCGCATCGGTCGAACGCCTGACGCGGTTGATCGAAAACGCCGTCACCACGGTGTGGTGCTACGACAATCGGGGCAACGTCACGCAGAAGCGTCAGACGCAGGGCAGCCAGGTCGACACGACAAGCTACAGCTACACCCTAGCGAACCGTCTGAGCAGCGTGACGAGCCCCAGCCAGACCATCACACAATACAGCCGCAACGCCCTGGGCCGGATCAGCGGTGTATCCGTCACGCCTTCCGGTGCGGCTGGTCAAGCCGTGGTCAGTGCCATCAGCTATCTGCCGTTTGGCCCTATCACCAGCTACGCCCTCGGCAACGGTCAGATCCTAACCCGCAGCTACGACGCCAACTACCGGCTGACCGATCTCACCAGTCCGCTACTGGCGCTGCACTTCGCACTTGACGCAGCCGGCAACATCAAGGCCCTTGGCAATGCGCCGGGTGCCAATCCGGCCATCGAAACCTATGCCTACGATCCTCTCTACCGCCTGGCGGCTGTCAACAGTCCGACAGGCACCGCTATTGAGGTATACACCTATAGCAAGACGGGTGACCGCCTGAGTAAAGCCAGTGGCGGATTAGCGACAGGGGCCTATGGCTACCAGAGCGGTACGCATTGGCTGAAAAC